>BLLT01000075.1 GCA_011958945.1 Lachnospiraceae bacterium
AAAATACCTTTTGACCCCAACATCATGACATTGCAGGCTGAACTGTTACTTCAGATTCCATCTTGACAACCCGATTTCTTACAGTTTATAATATACCCACTGGACAATCAGAAGATTGTCAAAATCGTAGAATTTTTATTGTTGCATTCCATATATTCTAATTCGTACCATGAAGGTATTGACCTTTTTTCAAGGGATTCCTTTAGAAAAAGGAGCATTTCTTTATGGTATTTTTATGTACAAATTTCTGTGCGAAATACCGTCAAACAGCAAAAAACAGAAAGGATTATCGGATATGAAAAATGAAAATACGAAAAATAAAAATATGAAAAATTTGGTAAATGCTGCCCTTTGCCTCGCCCTTTGTATGGTGCTGCCCTTTTTGACCGGGCAGATTCCCCAGATTGGAAGTGCGCTGTCGCCTATGCATATCCCCGTATTGCTTTGCGGTTTTATCTGCGGATGGCCTTATGGGCTGGCGGTAGGATTCCTGGCACCTCTGCTTCGTTTTATGTTGTTCGGCATGCCCCCTATTTTTCCCACTGGGATTGCTATGGCTTTTGAACTGGCTTCTTATGGCGTGGCAACAGGGCTTCTTTATAAGAAACTGCCGAAAACAATTCCCAATATTTATATATCCCTTATTGTTTCCATGCTGGCAGGGCGCGTTGTCTGGGGAATTGTTATGAGCATTATCGCCGGGGTGAGCCAGGTGCAATTTTCGCTCCAGCTATTCCTTGCAGGGGCATTCCTCAATGCTGTGCCCGGCATCATCTGCCATTTGATACTGATACCTGTTATTGTTGTTTCTTTACAGAAAGCGCATTATATCGGATATGAATACTATTCAGCAGTTAATACAGACACACTTAACTAAATATCCCCTCATGGAACTTACAGATGCGGTCAAGCTTCTCTACCAGAACGGACTGGGGCCAGGCCATATGGTTACAGATGAAGCCGGCAGCTTAAAAAGGCTCTGCGAGGAATGGGAAAATTGTATAAACAAAAAGGGCAGAGAAAAGGGAATGGCCTTTGAGGGCGGGGAAATCTGCGGACAATGGGAAACTCTCTCTTCCTTTGCGGAACTCATCGGGAACGGGCTTGTAAGGGTTTATCTCCATGGGCTGAAAAAGGAGGAGCTTCCCATTTTGAATGCCATGTTCTGCCAAACTGCCAATCAGATGCAGGGAAACAGAAAAAAATTTATTGAGAATTTGGGCTTCCTTTCCTTCTTTTTTCCTAACTCAGGGGATTTCCTTAGGGAATATGAAAAGCAGGGATATCCCCCCATAAGCCACAGCACCCCTTACAGGCAGGCCTATCATCCCGCTTACCGGGTTGTGAGGCAAAGCTATGCGGACTATTTGCAGCTCATTCGCAAAATAGACTCCCGATACCGCGAGAAATTTCGTGAAAATACCGGCAGGAATTCTTTCATTATTGCCATTGATGGGAACTGCGCTTCCGGAAAGACTTCCTTAAGCGGACTTCTCCGTATGTACTTCGATTGCAATGTCATTCCTATGGATGATTTTTTCCTGCCTTTGCAGCTTCGTTCTGCTGCCCGCCTGGCAGAGCCGGGCGGAAATGTCCACTATGAGCGATTTGCCCAGGAGGTTATGGCTCCCCTCAGCGAAGGTGCCCCCATATCTTACCGTCCCTTTGACTGTGGCACTATGGATTACGGGAATGAAATCTGCATGCAGCCTAATCCCCTTACTATTGTGGAAGGCTCTTACTGTATGCACCCTTCCTTGCAGAAATTTTATGATTATACCGTTTTTTTATCCTGCCCTTACGAGCAGCAGTTGGAACGGATACGCATACGCAACGGGGAAAAAATGCTGAAAAACTTTGTTGAAAAATGGATTCCCATGGAAAATGTTTATTTCAATACTTTCCATATCAAGGAAAAATGTGAGGCGGTAATAGAAACTGCCTATTTCCCGACAGCCCCATGAAATGTCGAAGGCACTTTTTTACCTCACTTGTGTCAGTACTCCCATATCCATCTCATACACCCTGTCGCAGAGCAGGTTGATGTCCTCCCGGTTATGGCTGATGATCAGGATTAGCTTTCCCTTCTCCTTCAGGCCAAGCAGAAGCTTTCGTATCTCCTCCACGCCATGATTATCCAGTCCATTCATGGGTTCGTCAAGAATAATCAGACTGGGATTCTCCATGATAGCCTGTGCGATACCCAGCCGCTGGCGCATCCCCAATGAGTATTTCCCTACCCATTTCTTATCATCCGGATTAAGGCCAACCATGGTGATGCACTCCCTGATGCGCTCCTTTCCGACTACATTCCGGATGGAGGCAAGATATCTCAAATTGCGGAATCCGGATTCTCTGGGCAAAAAGCCCGGTGTCTCAATGATGAAGCCGGTATCCTCAATAAATTCCACATCGCGCCCGACCTGTTTTTCTCCTACCCATATCTCGCCCTCCGTGACAGGCATAAACCCGCACAGACACTTGATCAGCACCGTCTTCCCTGAACCGTTCCTGCCCACAATTCCATAAATCCCCTGCTTAGGTATCTCCAGATTGATATCCCTCAATATCGTCTGATCGTCTATTCTCTTAGAGACATTTTTAAAGATAATCCTTCTATCATTCATTTTTCAGACCCCGTTTCTTTGCTTTTTTCGTTCCCTGACCCAAGCATATTGCAATAAAAAACATGATTGTCACCGCAAAAAACATCACCGCATATTTCAAAGATACGCCATAGGATAAGTTGTTCCCTGACATCACCTTCAATTGCGCCAACGTCACCGGTGAGAAAAGATATGCCTTGGGTGTCCATGAATTGTAGATCATCACATCCAAAAATACAAAGAGCGATGCCGCCAATATCCCTGTCATCTTTTTTGTAATATAATTGAACAAATAGACCACCAACCCCATCCATGAGACACACGCCCACTCAAGCAGGAAGCTGATTGCAGTCGCCTCTACCGGCGAAAATGCACCGACAATATAAGCAAACACCGTAAACGGAACATCATACTGATTCCCTGCGTTTGTCCTTGCCAATGTCCCCCAGATGATTCCCCAATCGCCGATAAACCTGGTCCGTGAAAGCAGGCTAATCACACTAAATGCCCATATAAACCCCACAAACAAAAACGAAGATGCCAGAATATACAGTACATTACCCAACTGCCAGGAAAAGCTCCCGGAACGCTGAACGATATAGTAATGAGCCTTCCCCTCAAAGGGTGCTGTGCTAAACAGGAAGACTGCGCTCACCATAAAAACCATCTGGCAGATGTAATCATTCATCAGGTGCGGAAAAGCCCATGGACTCACTTTCTCACCAACCGCCTGTGCCAGATTGGCCACCGGCTCCAGATAGGAATAGATAAACACAGCAAGAATTATAAACAGGATCAGCACCCTGACTTGCACCAATTCCTGCTTTAGCTGAAAGCAAAACACCCGAAGTCCCTTACTCATTCTCTACCCTCCTTTTCAGCTTCCGGTAAAACAGAATACCAAATCCCACAGTCAGTCCCAACACCACCAACGCAGAGCACAAAATGGTGAGCTGATCTGTACCGGCGGAACTTCTACCCTGTAGCCATAAATCCAACCGAAGTCTGACAGGAATCTTTAAAAGCAAATAAGCCCGCCCCATCAAAAAGGATAGAATCAAAGGAGACGCCGCCGTCACATAGATATTCGGAAAATATGACGATACCAGCAAAGCTGCCGTTGCCCATAACCCTCCGGTCAAAAACAAAAGAAAGAGAACCGCTGTAAAGTAGCAGGCAGCATTACCTTGCAGCAAAAACTTATAATAGGGAAAGGCTTCTGTCTCCGGCAATCTAGCCCGATGGAACAGCTGAACAAAAGAATTTGCCAGGAGGATAAAAGTAATCCCACCTGCCGATACCGACAGAGCTCCCGAGAGGAACGTTGTAAGCACCTTAGACATGCAGTATTTCTTCTTCCCTGCTTTCATAAGCAGCGCTCTCAGCATATTCGTATTGTATTCCTCGCAAAAACTTACTGCATAGGGAAGCGCCGCCAGCATCGGAACCACATAAATACCGTAAAAGCCTCCAAATATAAAAGAATTACACCAATAATAGTATACATCCATAGTCTCAGGAGATGTCCACATAAATGGTATCTGATTCCAGGTATCCAGACAGATGCACAGCACCACGCCGACCGGTACAAGGAGAAATCTCACCGTCAGACTCCTTTTAAATTCAGCACCAAACAGACGGGGCAATGCCCTTTTATTCTCCATAGGATAGATTACCTCCCGTTATCGCATTGATCCGCTCCGCACTGCTGTTTCCCGAAGGCGAATCTATCTGCACACACCAATAAGGCACCAGCTTATACTGTTCCTTCTCTTCCCAGTCCGGTACAACCACATATTCCAGCCATATCCGAGAGATTGTAACCTGCGAGTTCAATATGGTATTCACATAAATTTCCTTTACCGCTTCCAATGCTGCCTCCGCTGAGATAATCGTCTGCGCCTCTGCTTCCGGGCTGGCGTCAAAAATTCCACCCCTGCTGGCTATATATCGAATCCCATCCTTATCAAGCAGCATAGTGATTCGGGTTTCAGCCGTCCAAAAGGTTTCCACTGCCATGGATATGCCAGGTTCATTGATGCCGCTGTAAATTGGCAGACCATCCTTCGTCAGTTCAAACTCCATATAGTATATCTCATCTTCGTCCGACCAGTCATCGACCGTAGTTTCTTTCCCTCTCTGTGCATCTTCTTGGTATTTCTGGGTCTGCCTATACTCCTCCTCCAGCTCTGTCAGTATTTCCCGGTTCAGAGCATAAGCAGCAAGGACCTCCGAATCCTGTCCTGTCAGTTCCTTAATCCTTTCCTTCCCCATCTGAATGGCATCCCCTGCGTTTAGGAAGGACAAATCCGGTATTTCTTCCTTTCTGAAAGAACAACTGCCGGCATTATAATATGCGGATTCCACCAAATATACGATGTAGTCGTTCCTTTCCTCTTCCTTAGCATATGTAAAGTTTCCATAGGGATCCGTACTAAAGTATCCGCCCTCTTCCGTTTCTGCAGAATATGCCCCTACCCATTCCGGGTGAACCGTTACGACAGCTTCCGACACTCCGAAAAAAACATCTAAATCCTCTCTCGGAAACGCCTGCTTTGTCAACGCATACACGCTATATACCTGCTCTTCCGGCAAAACTACATCCGCATCAATTACCAGCATATCGGACGGCTTCTCGCTGATATGGTTTGTTCCGGATTCTGCCCCTCCCACGCTCTCCTGTATCGTCTCTATGCTGCTTCCCGTCGGTGTACTCTCCGAGGGTTCTGCTGCCGTACCGGAACAGCCAGTCAACAGCATACCGGCAGACACAAGCACAGACAACGCAAACATCTTTTTTGATGCGCCCTTTTTCATAATATCTCCTCCGTTTGATCAACAATATTTTCTTTTTTCCGTTCTGTGAAATCAATGACAATTTCCATTATCCCTTTTTTTGCCGCAATTTCAACCTTCCCTGCATGAAACGACATTTTTTGCCCTTTTTTGGTCATTTCACAAATATTCGTCTCATCTTTCCCAAAATCTATAAAAAAATGTCTTTTCATGCAATTTCTATTCATTTTCTGGCTTAGATGTTATATAATTTTAATGCTGCATGTTGCAGCAATCGTACTAAGGAACTGTCAGTCAATAACTTATTTATCAACAAAGGAAGTACAGTGCTTTTAAGGAAACCTATCTTCTCTACTTGGAAAGTACACGGTAATAGAAATGAAAAATGTTGTTTATTATTTGTTTTGCTTTTTTGTAGAAGCTGTCATTCTTTGGCAGTATTCTTCCAGCCTGTTTTCAGCCAAGAAAAGGACACGCACAAGGATTATCGTATTGTGCGGACTTTATTTTATCCTGTTCTTTGTATCGCTGTATAAGTCTATATGGTTGAATACAGCTTTATATTTTGTGCTTAATCTTATTTTTTTATTTACTCAATACGATTTGAATTTTTATACTGGACTTTTTCATTCTTCCACACTGACGGCCGTAATGGGAATGAGCGAACTTATCGTATATGGAATTACCAAGTATTTTGATCCTCATTTTCTTGAAAACGAAAGGGAATCTCCCCACCATTTCACTTTTTTAGTTTTCAGCAAGCTGATATTTTTCTCTATTATATATATACTGACGCATCTGATGCAAAATCATGGGAAAAGCAGGAAACAGTACAGTAAATCTGTTTTTCTTCTTGCTTTTACTCCTTTATCATCTGTCTTTATCATGTTTACTTTTATAAGCATCGGTGAGGCACTTTCTCTTTCGCCGTCACTTGACTGGATGATGACTACAGTGGCTGTTCTTCTGCTGGCATCTAATCTGCTTACGTTTGGAATTAATCAGTATCATCAGAAGGAAAATGAAGAATTTACACAGATGCAGCTATTGCTTCAACAGGAGTCTGATTATGCAGAGTATTACGAAATGCTGCGTTTGCAAAACGAGAACCAGCGCATTTTAATCCATGACATTAAAAAGCATCTGCAATCCGTTGCCATGCTGAATGAGCAGAGGGAGCATGATAAAATAGATGCATATATCCGACAACTGATACTTTCTTCAGATTTAAAAGAAGTCGCAAGATTATGCGACCATGAATTACTTAATTCTATTCTATGCCGCTATATGCAGCAATGTATCCAAGTTCACATAACCTTTCATACCGACATCCGAAGCGGAACAATGGATTTCATTGCCGACAACGACCTTACTTCCCTGTTTTGCAATCTGCTTGATAATGCTATTGAAGCGGCAGGGATTGTTCCTGATTCTTTTATTGAAATTAATACAGGCAAACGTGAAAAAACTCCATTTGTTGTAATAACTGTTATCAACTCATGCAGAACCAATCCTTTTCTCAGTAAAGGCAAACAGCTTTGCACCGAAAAAAGTGACAAAGGAAGGCATGGTTTTGGTTTGAAAAGCATACGCAAAACAGTCAAAAAATATCACGGCAACATGCAGATGTATTACAATGATGATACTTTTACGTTTCATACAATCATAACATTAAAACAATAGGAACTGTGACCTCATACAGTTCCTATTGTGAATCGCAGATTTCTCATGCCAGCATTTCTGGTGCTTAGCTAACTGCAAGTATTAAATTCAAACACGCTTTTGTTGCCGATCCATTAATGACCGTCTGACGATGGGCTTTCTTTCATACCTGCCTTTACCCTTCCACTATCAGATATCTTCCATCCCCAATATCGAATACTTCGTCCGCATTCAGGATTTCTTCTTCGTCCGCACCCTCCGTGTCAATTCCGGCCTCGTCGAAGTATTTCCATACCTCCTGCACCGAATCCACTACCACGGCTACACAGTCCTCCAAAAAAGCCTCTGCTTCCTCCGGCGTTTCCGCTACATCTTCCGGAAAAAGCTGTCTTTGTTTCTTTAGGAAACATGCCAATACCACATCATCATATTCGTGCATAACTTACCCTCCTAATACTTATTCCAGTTCCGCATATCCCGATTTTCCATGTTTTCTGCCTTAATTACCTATAAATATAAACTGTTTCTAGGCAAGAATCAAGTCTTTTATCACATGATATACACCTTTTTCCAAATAAGAAGGGCAGATGTGTTTAGCGGCTGCTTTCACTTCCTCCCTGGCGTTTTCCACTGCGTAGCTTTCCCCGGCAGCTTCCATCATGCCAATGTCATTGTTGTTGTCGCCAAAAGCCATTGTTTCTTCCATGGGGATATGGAAATAGTCCTGGATGAAAGTCAGGGCTTTCCCCTTGTCCACCGATGCGTCCATAAAGTCCACCCATTCATCCCCTGCCATGCATACCTTTACCTTGTCCTTCCACTGGGGAATCAGGACGCCTTCGCCCAAATCCCGGATGCTGTCCTTTTGATACATAGCAATTTTAATGATTTCCGCATTTACTTTCAGCACATCGTCCACCAGCGTAAATTTGTTCCGGTAGCCATAAGCCAGCAAATCGATAAATGCCTTATTCCTGCTCTCTAACAGACAGCCGTCCGGGGTGGAAACCATAACATCGCAGATTCCTTCATATTCCCGATACTGATGGATAATCCCCTCCACATCCTCTCTTTTCATGGGAGTTACCCGGATATCCTTTTCCTTATATCTTATCAGCGCCCCGTTTTCCGCAATAAATACGATATCTTCCTTCACATCCCGGAACACATTCCTTATGCTGTGATACTGCCTTCCGCTGGCCGCACAGAATATAACCCCCCGCTCTGCCAGTTCTTTCAAAGCCCCTACCATCTCCGGATACAAATCCGGCGTGGAGTCCTTAATCAATGTACCGTCAATATCGGTCGCCACTAATCTTATCATCTTTATAACCATGCCCCTTTCCAAAGCCCGGAGAGTTTGTGGATGCCGTGCAGGCACAAACTTGGGATTGAATATTTTCAAATTTTAATCTTTTTTCCTTTCATTTCCTGCCAAAGCCTTCCCACCGGCAGGCCTACCACATTGCTGTAATCCCCGCAGATCCCTTGGATATACGCCGCGCAGCCCCCTTGGATTGCATATGCCCCGGCCTTGTCCATCGGCTCCCCTGTAGCAATATAAGCCTTTATCTCATCTCCGGACATGGGATACATCGTTACATCCGTCTTCTCATAGAAAGTATGGAAAACCGGCAGCTGCCCATCCTTTTTCCGGCAAAGTGTCACCCCTGTATAAACCTGATGTACATTCCCCTGTAAGGTATTTAACATCCGATAGGCATCTTCGGCATTTTTCGGTTTCCCCATCACAGTTCCTTCAAAAGCTACCACCGTATCCGCCCCGATGATAAGGAAGCCATCCTCCCCTTTTGCCTCCAGCCTGCCTTCGATATCCGCCGCCTTTTGCCTGGAAAGTTCCATAACTATTTCTTCCGGCCGGCTCATTTGGGTTTTTTCTTCTGCATCGCTTGGCATCACCTCATATTCGATTCCAATCTGAGATAATAGTTCCCTTCTTCTGGGCGATGCGGATGCTAAAATAATCCGTTCTTTATTCATGGTGCATCTCCGGTATAAATACCCGGTCATTCGCCGTTTCTTCACTCTGTTTCGCCGCTTCCAAAGCCTCTAATGAGAACTCCAGCTGGGAATTATAAACCGCTTTCCCTCTGCGGTCCACCTTATCATAGCTTCCATCCGATTTCAGCACATGGGCCTTCACCGTATCCATTAATTCCCCTTCCAGAATGTGCATCAGTTTTTTCCTCAATTCCGGCTCCTCTACCGGGAACAGTATTTCCACACGGCGCTCCAGGTTTCTCGGCATCCAGTCCGCACTGGCACAGAAAATCTCCGGCGTACCGTCATTTTCGAAATAAAAGATACGGCTGTGCTCCAAAAAGTTCCCCACAATGGAACGCACGCTGATATTTTCGCTCACCCCCGGAATCCCTACTTTCAGGCAGCAAATCCCCCGGATAATCAACTCTATCTTTACCCCTGCCGTACTGGCTTCGTACAAAGCCTCTATGATATCCTTGTCGCAAAGGGAGTTCATCTTTGCAATGATATGCGCCGGGCGGCCCGCCTTGGCATATTTTTTCTCCCTGGCTATCATATGCAGAAATCGATCCTTCAGCCAAAGGGGTGCCAAGGACAGTTTATTCCATCCCCGCGGCTCCGAATAGCCGGAGAGCATATTGAAGACTGCCGTTGCATCCTCGCCAATCTGCCTGCTGCAGGTAAACATCCCTACATCGGTATATAATTTCGCCGTAGCATCGTTATAATTCCCTGTACCCAGATGTACATAGCGGCGGATGCCGTCTTCTTCCCTTCTTACCACCAGCGTTATCTTACTGTGGGTTTTCAGCCCTACCAGCCCGTAAATTACATGGCAGCCCGCCTTTTCTAACATCTTCGCCCACACAATATTATTTTCTTCATCAAAACGTGCTTTCAGCTCCACCAATACGGATACCTGTTTCCCGTTTTCCGCCGCCAGCGCTAATGCTGCAATAATCGGAGAATTGCCGCTGACGCGGTACAGGGTCTGCTTAATGGCCAGCACATCCGGGTCTTTTGCCGCCGTCTTGATGAAATCCACTACCGGCAGGAAACTCTGATAAGGATGGTGCAGCAAAATATCCCCTTTCCTTATTTCCTCGAAAATATTATAATCCCCGGAAAGCCCTGGCACCTGCTGGGGCGGCAGATAACCGGATTCCTTCAGATGCCCAAAGCCTTCCAGCCCATACATCTTCATCAGGAAGGTCAAATCCAAGGGTCCTTCAATATGAAAAATATCATCCCCTTCTATTTCCAGATCATCCCTGATAATTTTTAACAGCCGCTTGTCAATGCCGTTTTCTACTTCCAGCCGGATGGCCTGCCCCCATTGTCTCTTCTTCAGCTGTTTCTCTATTTCTTTTAGCAAATCCTCCGCTTCGTCTTCTTCTATGGTCAAATCCGCATTCCTCATAATACGGAAAGGGCTGGCGCATACGATATGATAATTCAAAAACAGCTTGTCGATATTCCTTTCAATCATTTCCTCTAACAGGATTACCGTCTTCTCCCCCTCTGTATCGGACGGTATGGGAATAATCCTGGGCAGGACGCTGGGCACCTGCACGGTAGCGAATTCCAGTTCCCCCTTGCCCTTTGCATCTTTGATATTCTTTTCTTCTTTTCCTGCCTTGATTTCCTTTTCCGCTTTCTTCCTCACCAATGCCCCGATATTCAAAGACTTATTCCTAATCAGCGGGAAAGGGCGGGACGAATCCACCGCCATAGGCGTCAATACCGGATATACATTTTCCTCAAAGTACTTATCTACATAGGCCCCTTCCTTTTCCGTCAAGTCCTCGTGATGTTCCACAATGCGCAGTCCGTTGGACAAAAGCAGCGGCAGCAGGGAACGGTTGTATGTAGAATACTGCAAGTTCACTAAATCATGGGTTGCCACATTCAGTTCCTTCAACTGTTCCGATGGCTTTAATCCCGCAATATCCGGCTTGGTATAGCCGGCATGCACCATATCCTTTAAAGATGCCACACGGATCATAAAAAATTCATCCAGATTGGAGGCTGTGATACTTAAAAATTTCAGCCGCTCAAAAAGGGGAATTTGTTTATCCCTGGCCTCGCTCAATACCCTTTTATTAAATAAAATCCAGCTCAGTTCCCGGTTGGTATAGTATTGAGGGTCTGCAAAATCAATACTGCTGTTCTTTTTGTCCATTTCCTTTCCGTTCATAGTTCCAACTCTCCTTCATCTATCCTTCTTTTATTCCCGCTAATTATAATTCTTTTTCTGCTTGATTAACGGCTTTACACTGTACACTTCCTCAAAAAAGTCCGCCCTATGCCAGAACATGCCTTTTTCCAGCGTAATATCTTCCCCTGTTTCCACCGTAATCGTCAGCACGTTCTCCTTCAGTACTGATTTTACATCCTTGAACTTCTGCTTATGGCTTCTGTCCAGCCCGTTTGCAATCCTGAGGATGGCCGTCAGTTTTGCTATTTTCAGATATGCTTCCGGATCCAGTGTGGATGCCTTGGCCACATCATAATATTCGAATTCTTCATGATTAAATTTTACCACATTAGCCACTATCTCCCGCTCCATATGGGACAATCCAATCATCTCCGTGGCCATGATGATGCTGTATGAACATTCCCCCAAATTCACCATACTGATGTACTTCCCGCAGTCATGCAAAAGGGTGGCCAGCCGTAAAAGCAGGCGCTCCCTTGCTCCCAGGCCATGCACCTTTTTCATGCTGTCAAAAATAGTCAAAGCAATTTTCTCCAAGGTTTCCCCTCTTTTCTTGCTTCCCATATAGCGTTTGCTTATATTCTGGGCGCAGGCAATGATATCCTGTTCGAAATCATGATCCGGCATCGGCACCTTATTTCCCTGTGCATATTCATAGGCAATACCATCGCACAATGTTACGCCGGGCGCCCAGAGCATTTCCACATCCATCACTTCAATTATCCGTTTCAGCAATAAATAGGATATGTAAAGCAGTTCGACACTTTCTTCCGGCATGTCGAATACCTTTGTCAGTTCATGGGATGACTTCCCTGCTGCCGTCTTCATCAGCTTTTCTAACGTCTTTACCTCTATCTGCTCCCCTACTTTTCCGGAAAAATAATTCTTCTGCACAAGGGCATTGATATAGTCATCCAGGATAATCACGTTATTAATCCGCTTGTCCTTCAGGTAAAGCTTCTTAAATACCGCCAGCTGGGAATTGGCCATTTCCGTAACTAATGCCTCGTACTTGGATTTCCCGGCATCCAGGTGGCGCAGCGTCTCCCTTATCCTGAGCACCCCCAGCTTCATATTCTGAGTTGCCATCAGCTTATCCTTATCGAATAGGGAAATCTGTATGCTCCCTCCCCCAATATCCACAATCGCCGTTCCTTTTTCAATAAACTTGTTAAAAACTTCCCCCTTGAAGGCAACCGCCTTATATCCTAAAAAACGCTGCTCCGAGTTTGACAGCACTTCAATTTCTATCCCTGTCCTTTGGCGTATCTGATCCAGGATAATAATCGTATTTTCTGTTTCCCGGATAGCGCTGGTTCCATATGCCTTGTACTCCGATACCTTATAGCCTTTCATAATCTTTGTAAATTCATTCAGATAGCGGCATAGTTCGTCTACCCTTTCATATGCCATCTTTCCCGTAGCATAGGTCTCCGTTCCAAGGTCAATACGGTGTCTTATGGAGTCTATTTCGCGCATGCCGGATTTCGGCGATATTTCAAATATCTTCATAGACAGTTCAAAAGACCCCACATCAATTGCTGCAAATGTTTTCATTTCATCGCTCCCTTCCCAGTGACAGCGGATCATCGGCAGCCCGCTCCTCGGCTTGTCCGATTTTTTCCTGTCCCAGTAAATAATCAATAAACTGCTGCGCCGTCCTCCCTGAGAGCCCTCCATGGGATAACTCCCATTTATTGGCCTCCAAAAGGAGTTCTTCCTGCGGCATTTCAACGCCATGCCTTTGGGCCAGTGTGCTCACAATTTCCTGAAACTGCTTCTTATCCGGCGCGCAGAAGAAAATGGTCACCCCAAAGCGGGATACTAACGACAGCTTCTCCTGCACCGTATCGCTGGCATGCAGCTGATCCCTGCGCCCTTCCTTATCCGAAAAGTTCTCTTTAATCAGATGCCCCCGGTTGGATGTGGCATATATTAACACATTCTCCGGCTTCTTTTCCAGCCCGCCCTCTATGACAGCCTTTAAATACTTATATTCGGTTTCAAATTCCTCAAAACTCAAATCGTCCATATAAATGATAAATTTATAATTGCGGTTCTTCACCTGGGCAATCACATCGTTCAAATCCTGGAACTGATGCTTATACAGTTCAATTATCCTCAGCCCCTTATCATAGTATGCGTTGGCAATTGCCTTGATGCTGGAAGATTTGCCCGTTCCCGCATCACCGAAAAGCAGGCAGTTATTGGCCCTCCTCCCCTCCACAAAAGCTTCCGTATTCTCTATCAGCTTTTGTTTCGGGATTTCGTAGCCCACCAAATCATCCAGATGTACATGGGCGATATTCAGTATGGGCACAACGTTTACCCCCGTATCGTCATGCAGGATGCGGAACGCCTTATGCAGGCCGAATTTCCCCACACCATATTCCCTGTAAAATTCCGTCAGGGTGGCTTTCATTTCCTCCGGGGAATGGTTCTGCGTAAAGCGCACTGCCAAATCGCAAATCCGTTTGCAGATACGGGTATTATATACCTTGCTTTCCTGTTCGCAGCTATCATAATGAAGCACCAGTTCGAACTCCCGGACGCCCAATTCATCCATCATCCTGCTGAAATCATAGTCATATAATTCCTTAAAAATAATAATATCGTGGAGCACCGCCAGGTTAATCGTCCCCTCTACCTCCCCGCGGATTTCGCAGGCCTTGCTGTAGCTGTTCTCATTATTTACCAGCAGATTCGTCAGGTAGCAATGCCACAGATTCCCATAAAATCCATGGTTTCCCGCCATCTCCAACAGCTGGTGCATGCAATTGTACAAAAGGGCGCGCTCGTTTTTCTGCCGTTCAAAAAAGAACTGCGGCTTCTTATACTGCCCTTCCCCGCATGATGCACTTTCCTGCTGCCCACGATTGCCCCATCCGTCGCCTTCCTGTCCGTCTTCCCCCCATTTGATGTCTGCATACTGCCCCATCAGCCAGGCCATACCTTCCAACAATTCGCCGTCTTCAAAATCCTTATATACAATCAGTTCATTTTCCCTCATTTTCATTTCCCTTTGCTTTCCTTGCCTTATATCCCTATTCCGTCCTGTTTATTCCGTCTATCCCTGAGAGCCCGCGCGCTCAATGAAGCGCATTTGCCTAGTGCACTGACACGTTCACATTTCTATGATAGGAGCATACCGTATTAATAATTTCCAAGAATCCTCAGATTCCTGGCCTCTTCCCTGAGCCCCCTTAAAGCGTTCTTCACCGCCTCATCCGCCAGATTGCCGTCAAAATCAATGAAGAAACGGTATTCCCAGTTCCGGTCCTCCAAAGGGCGGCTTTCTATTTTATTCATATTCAGATTATTATAGATAAAATGGGAAAGCATATGATAAAGCGAACCGCTTTCATGGGGCACTTCAAAACAGATGCTCACCTTCCCAGCATCCCTCAAAAATATTTTCCGGTTGGTTACAACAATAAAACGTGTGGAATTGGTGCTGGAGCGGTTCACGCCCTTTTCCAGGATTTCCAGCCCATATGTTTCGGCCGCATGGGCGCTGGCAATCGCTGCCTGTGCCCCGTCCATATCCTCCGCCACTTTTCTGGCAGCAAAGGCATTATTGTTCATACTAATCTGCTTCCATGACGCATGTTCCTGCAGATATCTGGAACTTTGCATCAGCGACTGGGGATGAGAGTAAACCGTCCTGATTTCATCTATTTTCGTTCCCGGCACCGCCATCAGGCAATGCTCTATCCGGATAATCTGCTCCCCCACAATATAATTCTCAAATTCCACCAGCATATCATAGATTTCATTCACAATCCCTGCCGTAGAATTTTCGATGGGCAGCACCGCATAGTCCACACTCCCTTCATCTATGGCAATCATCGCATCCCGGAAAGTATCCACATGAAAACAGTTCACATCTTTCCCAAAAAACTCAAGCATAGCCTCCTGGGTATATGCCCCTTCCGCCCCGGGGAAAACCACCCTCGCCTTTTCCTTGTCAAGCGTATCCACCTCAATAAAAGGCAGTCTGCCCATACTCCCCTTTTCTGTCAGCATCTTATACTGCAGCTTCCTGCTCATGGACATTATCTGCTCAAACAATTCCACAATCCCATGACTGTTGAACTCATTATGAGCCATCGCCCTCACTTTACGCAGTTTCTCTTCCTCCCGCTCCTTATCAAAAACTTTCTTCCCCGTTCCGATTTTATATTCCGCCACCTGCCTGGAGATCTCCATCCTCTTCTCGTACAGTTCCACAATCTGCTTATCAATCACATCAATCTTATCCCTTAATTCTGTTAACTCCATATTTCCTGTTCCTTTCGCTAAATTTTATCTCCCCTTAATTAGCCTATGTCCTGTTTAACGTTAACTGTCAC
>BLLT01000076.1 GCA_011958945.1 Lachnospiraceae bacterium
TGGACGTTGACAACTGAATAACTGCCAGATATTGAATTTTCAAGGTGCATAGCTAAAACTTATGTGCGAAGTTTGAGTAATTAAAATATGTATCAAACAATTGCTGGAGATTATCCTCAGGTTTGCAGGTCAATATCGCCCAGGCGTCTTTGGAAGAGTACCTGATTATTCCTCCCCCGGCGGAAGACCTATATCCAGCAAAGTACGAATCAGGTCCAGCTGTTCAAAAGCTTCCTGATGATAGTCCTTCAGCCCGTCTTGTGTCTGGCCTATGTTCCCTCCCTGTTTTGATTTTACCAGCAGTTCAATTTCTGAAAAGTATTCTGATCTTCTAAAAACGGATATCTTTTTCCAGATTCATGTAAACTGACGGTTTCGCTGCATTCTTATAAAAAAGTCCTGACCAGAATGGTTATTCCAAACAAGGACAGAATTGTTCCAAATATCCTGTTCATATACGGCAGACTACAACCATTTGTTTTCTTTTTAATACAACTTACAATCGCTGCCAGCAACCCCCACCAGATATAGGTTCCGATAAGGACTCCAACTACAAGCCCTGTACTGTCAAACCATTCTATCTGCCCCGTAATCCCAAAAAAGGAAAAAGCAAACAGGAAAGTCAGAATTGCCGCCGGATTTGTAATACCGATTACGAAAGACGACAGAAACATTTTTATTCCACCTGCAGATTGTATATAAGGTGCTCCGGCTTCCTTCTTATGGATAAGCAGCCGGACACCCATGAATAAAATAAAAATGCTGCCAATTATATTGATGATCGTCTGGTATTCCAAAAGAAGATCTGATACCAATGTCAGTCCAAAAGCCCCAATATAAGCATATAAACAGTCTGCAACGGAAGAACCAAACCCAGTCAGAAGCCCCGCTTTAAAACCCTGTGTGAAAGTTCTCTGCACAGCCAATGCGCCTACCGCCCCAACCGGTATCCCAAAAAGAAGTCCGATTAAGATTCCCCGAATGAGATAGTTCTCCACTCTATCACCGTCCTTTATATACAATCATGCACAGCAGCACTGTTTCTGTTCCACGATTTCAGCCTGGAACTCTCTACCATCGCCGATGGTATTATCACGGATGATTTCACCCACACATGGTACATAGATATGTCCGGACAAGGGGTTTTTGATGCTCACTACCGGGGTGGTAATCGTTGCCTCTACATCTGATCTTTCAAAGCTTAGGTCCGTATCCACCATTTCACAGTTTATCAGCTTTAAATTTTTACAGTAACACAGGGGCTGTGTACCTATGATCCTACAGTTTTCAAATGTGACGTTTTCACAATACCATGCAAGGTATTCCCCTTTTACGACGCTGTTGCGTACCGTTACGTTTTTTGCATGCCAGAAGGCATCCTTCGTATCAAAAGTACAGCCCTCAAACACGGAATCCTGAATATACTGGAACGAATATTTCCCTTTCAATGCCACATTCCTGAAATTCAGACGTTCGGAGCGCATCATGAAATATTCACTCTGTACCGTACAATCTTCCATCCTGATATCCTGCACCGACCATCCGAATTCCGGAGAAATAACGTCACATCCCTGCATTTTTACCCTGCAGCACTCCCGCAGTGCCTTGATTCCATGAAGCTTTGTATCTGCGATCTCAATGTCTGTGGAATACCACAGCGCCGCACGGCAAAGCTCTGTCATTTCCGAATCTGCGATGGTAAGCCCGTTGTCATGCCAGAACGGATATCTGAGATTAAAAAAGCAGCCTGAAACCCGGATATCCTCACTTTCCTTCAAGGCGCTCTCACCGTCCGCCGGTCCGTCAAAGGCACACCCTGCCAGCGAAATACTCCTGCTTCCATATAAAGCCCGTTCCATATCAAATGTTTGGTTTTCAATTGTTTTCATCAAATAAGCTCCTCCATTCCTATTATGCTTTTTGCAATTTTTCTATTTTATAGATCAGATAATCAAGACAGTCTATCCGTTTCTGTTCTTTATGCAGGTCATCCAGCAGAGAACGCCTGTGCATTGCTAAAAGCTTCAGCCCTTCTGTTATTTTTTCTTCATGGATATCCTCTACAAATGCTGTAATGGTGTCCTTGTCGCAGCCCGCATCCACTAAATTCTGGATAATAGCCTCATCATTATTTTCAGTTCCCATCGTCTCATCTCTTTTCTTATTTTAACCTCCATACCGCCTTTCGGCGGCATAAATCATCAATTGGAAGAACGCATTTTTTAGGCGTTCTTCGGTGTGAGACTTAGTACTTCTCCACGAAACAGCCTCTGCTGTGAGTGGCTAGAAGTACTTCTCACACTATTGCCACTGCTCCACACTGCCTATCAGAACCATTTTTGTATTCCAGCCTTCCAATGCCGGGTTATTCTCTACAGCTTCCCTGAATTCCTCGGTATCATCAAAATAACCCACCCTTGTATATTCGCCGGTTACTTCCGCATCCCCATAAAAAAGAACAATACGGTTCGGCCCAGAATAGTAAACCTCCCCGGCCTTTTCCGAAGTGATTGTTTCCGCACCGGAAGGAATCTCATACCTCGAAGGGATATCATAATACTGCATGACTTCCCAGTTATCATAGTCATCATAGTGATAAATCGGAAGCCTCCAATCCGCCGTTCCCACATGTCTCGCGATTGCCGCTGCCGTTTCATTATCATAGAGGTGCAGGATAAACGGCTCTCCATCATCCCCGAAACATACTTCCAGCTTAGTTGCAGAGACAGCCGGTTCCGATGCATTGCCTGTGTCATCACTTCCTTCTGCCAACGTGCTGCTGTCTGAACTATCACTTTCCAAGCCACCGGTTACTGCACTCTGAGCCTCTGCGGCATTGCTTTTTACGGCACTGTTCGCCGGTTCATTGCTGTTTGCATTTTCATTTACTGGGCTACCGCTATCCCCGCTTACGTTACGGTCTGACTGGCCGCATCCGGCCAGCGCAAAGGTAAAAATGAAAATACTGACAGATATGACTGCAAGCTTTTTCCAAATTCTGTTTTTCATATCCATTCCCTTTCTGTGCCCTTTATCCGACACCCTGCAATTTTCAGTTCTTTTCAGACTTTCCCTGTTCCCTCATATCGCTGGCCATGCCTGCGATACTGCGTCAATCAGTATTTGAATGTGAAACAATCATATTTTCTGATTTTATTGTAATACACTTTTTTATACATAGCAAATACTTATATCGTATACTTACATATAGTTATAAAGCATATTATTCATCTATCCCTCAGAGATAAGTACTGTCAGGTTCACACGCCTTATCCTGCCGGCCGCAAGATATGCGAACCCCATAAACAGCAGAATCACGATACCGGCCGGCAACAGGATACTGCCCACAGGCGGCGCTGATGAAAAGTTACTGATGCCGGCAAGTTTCATCACCGACGATACCAGAGAACCGGTAAAAGCTGCTGCAAGGCTCGTTCCCACAACCGCCCCCGCCACCGCAGCAATCCCAAAACGAAGGGCAAAGGTCAGCCTTAGCCGGTCTGTCTGGAAACCTATTGCTTTGTATATTCCCAGTTCCTTCTGCTCTGCCAGAAGAATCTTACTGCCGGTCATGACTGTCACAACGAGAATAAAAATAATAACCATTCCATACATAAATGCCACTAACGCCTGCATTGCAGAAATAATCCCAAAAAGCCCCGGCCATGTATTTTCATGGACATGGATGTCTCCTCCATAGGCTTCCTCCAGCGTTTCCGTAATCGCCGCTTTCTGCGAAGGGTCGGCAAGGAAATAATGCCAGCACCAGATATGTGGATTGTCGCTGCCAATCCGAAGATACCCCTCACGGCTCATCCCCACGTTATCGCCCATATCATTAGCACAGGAATAGATGCCGGAAACAACATATTTGCCGCTTCCCCCATCTCCCCGAACCGTCACCGTATCGCCAATGGACACCCCAAAATCGGCGGCTACAAATCCCGTCAGGACGATTTCATCCTCCGCCATACAGGTTCTTCCCTCCAAAATATGGAACCTGCCCGGTTCCGAAATCACATTCGCCGTGTAATCCACCCCGTTTACCGCCACCCCCGGCATGGCGAGCATATAAGTGTCTGTAATATCCGTATAAGAACGGATTCTGTTTTCCGCTTCTTCTGCCGAAAGATTCCCGAATACCTGCACGCCGATGTCATGGTCCGCCGGGTTAAAAGCATCCATCATGCCTTTGCCGTCCGCTCCCAGCCAGGCATCCATCCGCCCCACCAGCGAAGCGAAGAAAACAAGCAGCAGGGTAACTATGAAAGCGCCTGCATACCGACGTTTCCCGGTATCCAACTGGCGGAATGCAAGACGGAAATAAATCCCTCCCCCGAAAGCCGGAATCCGCTTTGAAAAATGCGGCTCTGTCTTTTCCGCTTCCCTGCCTATTGCTTTCATTGGTGTGATATGGCTGATTTTTCCGGTTTTTACGATAATAAACCCGCCAAACAGCAGCAGCAGCGCCATAAAAGATAAGAGCAGCCACCCAAAGGGCAGTTTCACAGGCATCAGGACACCTGTAGTTGTCAGTGTCATCCTGCTGACCAGACGGCTAAGCAGAAAGGCAGACGGTATGCCGCATACCATTCCCGCCAGGATTCCGAGCAGAAACTGCAAAAGCTGGATATATCGCAGTTTAAAAGAAGTAAGCCCAACTGTTTTTAAAATCCCCATATTCCTGTAATCCGTTTCCACAGTGCTGCTGATACTGTGACCGAGCACCACCATGACAACAAATACCAGAACCAGAACAAAGGCTAAAATCAACCCGCTGAAAGCATTCTGTAGGATTACCATAAATCCCGCAATGGCATCCCTGCTATGGACAAATTCTGTATACTTGGCAAGCTCCGTATGCTCATTTATAATACCGTTCAGTTCAGAAACGGTCATGTCTTTCCCAGAAGAAAAAACATGGAGCATGGCACCATCCCTTGCCAGTGCATCTATACCGGAATTTTGCAGAACAGAAAGAATCGCCTTCCTGTCTGTTTCGCAAATCAGAAATCCCTTCATTCCAATCATGGAACTGCCCATAAAGGGATCTTCGTAGAAACCTTTCACTGTAAATACAACATTCTTCCCTGCTCTTGCAATGGGAAAAGTAATTTCATCTCCAATCCCCGCCCCAAACATAGAAACCATTGACGGCGATACATAAATCTCTCCGGAATTGATTTCCGGTTCCTCTCCCCGGTAAGCGGACAGTTTCTCCGTAAAAAAGCGGTAACGGCCTTCTCCCGGCCGATAGGTGATAAGCTGCCCCTCACTGTCAGACTCCTGCCCATTCACAGTATAATTAGAAAAAATCAGGCTCTGCACCTCAACCCTGTCAACCTCTGGCAGTTCTCCAATCTCATTTACCAATGCCGCGGAATCAGGAATGCCCGAAACCCATGCAGTCAAATCTCCGAATCCTGCCCGCTGCATTTCGCCCCGAATATAAGCTCCCCCATTCATCCATACTGCCAGCGCTGTTCCAAGGGCTGCGGCAACAAGCAGCGTCAGAAAAAAGATTCCTGACAGCCCGGCCCTGTGCTGTTTTAAATTTGCCTTCAACAATGTTCCATATAGCATCCCTCTTCCTCCCAAAAAGTCATATCCGGTTCAGAACTGTTTCTTTTCTTCTACCAAACAGATAAAAGCTCCATAAGCTGCTGCACCGAAGACACCATTTAGAGTATGGTCAGCAGTTTCTTATCAATAACCGGGAAAGCAGAAAGAGGTGTATCTGCTATGTTTTCCCTGCCGATGCCTGCCTGCTCAAAGGATTTGCGGTAATAGTCCGAATGCTCATACGCATAAGCAAGCATTTTTCGCAATTTTTTCTCCTGCAACTTCCGGATACGCGCAGGCGTCTTCCCTGTGTTTTTCTTTAAACGGTATAACTTCCATAATAATTTCAGGTATTTCATCTGCATCTGCCCTATCCTATCCGAAAAATATATTTCTTCCCATAGTTCTCCCTATGGTAATAGTGAACCTCGCCTGTGCCCTGATTGAATACGATGCTCCATTCTGTGGACTCAAACTCGCCAAAATTGTCCTTGCTCACGCTATCCAGCGCCTTACCCACATCCTCCATGCTCATTGCATTTCCATCTGCCAGAGCCTGCATCAGAATATCATACCGCTCATGAGACTGTGATGTGCCAATCCCGTTTTTTTCTCCCTCCGCAAGGTAAAAGTTCGTAACTACAGGCGTATCTATTACAACCATCTCATTGTCTATATACTCAACCGCCACACTTCGTCCGCTTCTGTCAGCCAGCGCCAGATGCATCATATATCCCATGGAAGCATGCATATCATACTGCTTCAGTAATTCCATTGCTTCCCCCACATCTGCCGCCTGATTCAGCAGCAGACGGATTGCCGTTGTAGTAGTAATGTCCGGCTTATCCGTGTTTTGGGAAATTGTGGCGGTATCCTGAATCATATTCACGGAAACCGCAAGCCCCTTTTCATTCATGCCGTCAAGGGACGCATACAGACAAATCATTGCCTGGACTGCGTCGGGAAGGTCTGACAGCTTTAACCCGCTCATGCGGATGAAATCGGTATTTACGGTGGAAATCGAGGCATATCCATTTTCCGGCAGGCTGCTGACAATCATCCCATTGCAGGAATCCCAATCAAAGTTTCTTCCAAACAGCCAGTTACCCTGGCCATCTTTTACAGACAAGGTACTGCAGCCAAAAGGCATTCCCCCGAAGCTGATTTCTTTTTCGCCGGAGAATAGTTTCCCTGCCAGAAAAGCAACCACCTCCTCATCAGAAGAAGCGCCGCCCTGAGATATAAACTCATCAAATCCATCGTCGCCTCTATATTCCACAGCCGACAGACCGTTTTCCAGCTGCATTACCTCCGAAGACAGAACGATGGTTTCTGTATCTGTTCCATCCATTATCTCCTGCTCCATAACACTTCCTGTATCATCCTCCATTTTTGCACTTCCGTATCCCGATTCATAATTTTGTGCTGCCGAAGACTGGTCACTGTTTTCCCGTCCGCACCCGGTAAACAAAGCAGCCAGCATAAATATGAAAATACTTAAAATTGTTTTTCTAATCATAACGCTCCCTTACACTTTCTTTTTTATTGTAAAAGACGTAACAAAGAAGCCAAAGGCTGAACTGTTACTAAAAGACAAATAGCTGCCTTTCTGCCTTTGATTATAGCAAGGCGGATTATATAATAGCAAATACTTATATTCAATACTTATCTATGCTTAACAGCTATACTTAACCGTGATACGCTGTATACATCAAATCCAAAAGGAAATAGATGAAAAGGAAAGGTATGGGATTGTTATGGAACTCAGAGTTTTACAATATTTTCTTGCTGTCACGAGAGAACAGAGCATTTCAGGGGCTGCCGAATCTTTACACCTTTCGCAGCCTACGCTTTCCAGACAGCTTAAGGAAATGGAAGATGAATTAGGCAAGCAACTATTTATCCGGGGAAACCGCCGCGTTACCTTGACGGAAGAGGGAATGCTCCTCCGCAAACGGGCGGAGGAAATCATGGAACTTGTAAAGAAAGTTGAGGATGAGATTTCTTTGTCAGATGAAACCGTTGCCGGTGATATCACCATCGGAGCCGGGGAAACAGACGGTATCAGGCTGCTGGCAAAAGTGGCCCGGAAAGTACAGTGTGAATACCCGCTGGTTCACTTTCATATCGTGAGCGGGGACAGGGTCACTGTTTCAGAGGACATGGATAAAGGGCTGATTGATTTTGGCCTTTTATTTGGAGAAATTGATACTTCAAAATATGAATATATGAGGATTCCCTACAAGGACAGCTTCGGTGTCTTAATGCGGCGGGATTCCCCTCTGGCCAAAAAAGAAATCATTATGCCGGAAGACCTGCTGGACAAACCGCTTATCCTGTCCAGACAGATGATACACGATTCTAATATCCCTGCTCTTTTCCATTGCAGTATAAATAAATTGAATATTGCGGCAACCTATAACCTCCTTTTCAATGGCTCCCTCATGGTGGACGAAGGCATGGGATATGCCATCTGCCTTGATAAGATTATCAATGTCTCCGGAGAGAGCAACCTCTGTTTCCGCCCCCTTGAGCCACGGATGGAAGCCAGTATGAACCTTGTCTGGAAAAAGTATCAGGTGTTTACAAAGGCTTCCGAAAAATTCCTGCTTAAGTGCCGGGAGGTGCTGAA
Source organism: Lachnospiraceae bacterium (assembly GCA_011958945.1). GTDB lineage: Bacteria > Bacillota > Clostridia > Lachnospirales > Lachnospiraceae > Kineothrix. The sequence goes on from BLLT01000076.1 coordinate 8,195, forward strand.
ATAAACAACAAATGTCAGGCTTCTTGTTTCCGGTGCCACATCAAAAAACGGCATAATGACCGGTGTCAGTACAAAAACTGCCGCCGCCAAAACCTAATCCAAAGAAAACGTGACTGTTACATCCCCGTCACCAAATGCCTCTAAGAGCTCTGCCTGCGTCACATCATTGATCTTACCGATCCTGGTAAAATTCCAGGAGTTTGTATCATAATAAATAACAAGGGAATTTCCCTGATACAGAATGATATCTCCGGCTCCTGTGGTAATCTGCTCGTCATTTCTCGGGAGATTTGTTCCAATGGGGCCAACCTTTTCCATGCTTGCATAATCGCTCATGTTAATGGTAAGCGGCCCCTCGGCAAGAAGCTCCTTCAATGCCTCAGCAGAAGAATTATCTGCAAATGCTGCTGTAAATGTAGTATCTCGGGCTGTAATTTTCATTGTGTTATCCATATGACCTGCCTCCTCATTTATATCTTCTGAGCCGGAATCTGCTGCAATATCTACTGTTCCATCTTCCCCACTTCCAGAATCTGCCGCAGTATCTACTGTTCCATCTTCCCCACTTCTGGAATCTGCCGCAGTATCGTCCAATGTCCGCCCTGCATTTTCTTCAGATTCTGCCTCAATACTGTCGCTTCCCCGTTCCTGCACATCATGACCAGTATCCGTTTCCATATCGGCTGACATGGCAATATTCTCTGCTCTGGCTGGCTGTTCCCTATCCTCTCTTACTTCATTTCCACAGGCAGTCAGAACTGCCAGCATTACTACTGAAACCATACATACAAATAATTTTTTCATACAAATCTCCATTTTACTGCCAACTCTTTACTTTTTATATGTTTCGCCATTCAAAGGCTCACATTACTTATTCTTTATTTCTGCGTCAGATGCCTCTACTTTACTATAGTAGAACCTAATATATGCCTATACACCATACCTGGTCTTTTTCTTTTGCAGAAACTGTAATGCTCATGCCCTGTTCCAAATCAGCAGCCTCATCCCTTCAGTCATAAAAAAATATAGACGCTCCTCCTTTGGAACATTTATATTGTAAGTCTGTTTTAATAAAATGTCTAATACCTATGTCGAATTGTTATATATGCCTAATTCGCATACTTGGACAACCATGCCGTTACCTTTCATTAAAAACTTATTAAATCACTTAGTCTCGCACCTAATGAAAGCAAGGGAATTGCAAGAGAACCTTTTAAACGATATGGAACGCTTCTCGTCAGAGGAAGAATCAAGCACTGGGGAAGCATTGAGAATTTTGATATGTTTATTCAGAAAATCAAAAATGAAAACAGATGATAAATTTCTTAAATTAGCTTCACACAGGGGAGAAAATGTCGCTTCAGACAACGTCCAAAATCTAGTTAAAGAAATTATTGCCTACGCCCGCGGAAACACTCCCTCCGAATTACTTGGAGATGATAGTAATATTGCAGAAGCTTTTCGCTATTATTTGTATAAAGGCGAAAAGAAATAGAACAGGCTTTTAAGGGCATCCCGGAAAGCTTCCTTTTGAAACCTGAGCAGTATCTCAAATACCCTTTCATACCATACTTCCCACATTCCCATCTGGGATGCTGCTCTCCTATGCAGCCACTGACAGGCAGTATCTGCCTGCTAATCCCCTGCAGCCATTCGGGAGTATCGTTTATTTCGCATATGTAATATCCAATCGCTTTAAAATTGATTTTCATTCTTTCTATATACCCTTCCCGCTGATTCCCTGGAAAACTCCCCTATATTTTTCCCGCATATCCAATTCCCTCTATTATCAATCTCTCTCCGTCTTTTTTGCGAGACCGTGGTAATACCGCATGAACCGGCATACTTCCTCATAAGTCTCCTGAATTTTATCCCAGCGTTTCTCTGCATCCGGAGCCTCCTTCGTCTTGAGAAACATCTGTGCGTTGTGGTACATTACCGCCATGGCATCTCTTGGGTCATTATAGGCTTTGGGAAACTCCTTCAGGTAGTTTTCCATATAATCGGAATTGTGTCTCACGCATTCTTCCAGACGCGCATATCCTTCCGCTTCCTTTCCGGCCAGCAGATTCCATACGCCAAACAGATAGTCATCCGCCCGCCAGGAATCTTGCTTTCCCCCCGAATCCAGATCCCACATGAGCCTGCTGGTTCTTGGATTTTTCGGGCCTGTTTCGGTGGCTTTCAGATAATCCTGCCGCTCCTTCGCAAAATATGTCTCCAGGCTGCCTATCTTCTGCCACTCCGGCAGCACGCCATCCGCCAAAAATGTCAGGATATCATCAAATTTTCTGTTGATACATTCCACCCTGGCAGCATCCACAGCTTCCATGCCATACTCGATTACACCCCAGTCTTTATGCATCCTTTGAAAGTTCTCTCCCTGGCAGATATGGCCTGGAATACCTAATATCCCGTACTCTATGGCATATATAGGGCAAAGATAATAACTCATAGCCTCATATCCGCCGCCCCGGAAATAACCGATAAACCCAATGCGGGATACCAGGCCGTTCCTCTCCCGTACAAAGGTCTTGGGGCCTGCTTTTTTCATGCCATATGCTTTTGCGGCAGGAGCGATTTTTGCCTGCAGGTTTTCTTTCAAGCGGAACTTCAGTTCTTCGCCGCACTCTTTCCACTGTTCCGTTGTCCTTGCATTTTTATAGCAAAAATCCTTTGCCGGTTTCTGCCCTGGAGGCGTTCCCAGCAGGCTTTTCCAGTCAAAAACAATGGGTTCTGCGGGATGGTCCTCCAGATATGCCTCCCACCGTTTTCTGGCAAATGCGGTATCCTTATGATAGCCTTCCATGGCTGTCCGTATTTCACGTTTTTCCTCTTCCTGCATTTTTTCCTCATAATAATTGGATGTCTTTATCGGACGCCCCTGGGCATAAAAATAGTACGCAACGCCGCTTTGCGTCTTTGCCATCCAATAATAGCTGGCGTACCATAAAGCAGGCATCATCCGCCCCCTGTCTCCCCGCTTGAGGGATTCTTCCAACCTGGCTTTATTGCTGTTCCACCATGTTTCCCATTCATCTGGTTCCACTTCTCCCGCTGCTACACGTAAAAATATCTGTTTCATTTCATCCTGGAAACTCATCTCCCCTATTCCCCTTCCTCTCCTTTTCTTTCCGCCACTGCATACTGAAAACCTGCTCTCATGCCGCATGTTCCATTAGAAGGTATCTTATAATCCCTGTTGGATTCATCCGCAGGGAGTGCATTCAGTTCCTTCAACTCCGCTTTTGTCATGTTGTAGCCTCTCTTTATATTCGCCTACTTCATCTAAAATATATTCCCGAATAGCCTCCGCATCTGTATCCATAGCCCCCCTTTCATAGAGCGAGGTCGCCTCATTCCATTCATACAGGGCAAACGGTTCAATCCATATCAAACAGAAGTTCTCATCAGGCCAGTCTGGTTCTCTGTACTGTATTTGGATTCTTGTCAATGTATTCTTGTCTTGTGCTTCCGGAACCTTCTCCAATGTATCCGTAAATGTTCGGGAAAGGAGTTCGCATACTTCTGCTAAATCTTCCGGAAAAACAGGAACAAACTTAATCCACAGATAGGAATGGTATTCGGATGATAACTTTACGGGATATGTATAATACAGTTCATATTCCAGTTCTGTGTCCGCCGCTTGTTCTAAAAATGCCGTTCCTATGATGTCGCTGGCATAAGTGTCTATCAGCCAGTTCCGAAAACCAAAAATGCCAAAGCTTTCCCCCTCCACTACGTTAAATGCATAGAAACAAATGTCTGGATTGTCTTTGAGTGACACGATATATGCCCTCACCCTCCATACGTCATCATCATAATAGTCATCGGTGACAGACTCGGATGAAAGCACCGTAAATTCCTTTCCATACTGTCTCTCTAAATATTCTTTCACTTCCCGTTTGGACATAAGACGGAAATCACATGAAGTAAGCAGTACCGCCAGCGTGCATATAAGACTGACAAAACATATTCTTGCTTTTATTTTACCCGCCATCTTCCCCCTGCCTTTCACGGTACAATTCAATCAGCCTGCTCTGCAGTTCCAGCCCCTGCCTGTAATATTCCAGCAGCTGCGCTGCGCTGTATTCCCGCTTGATATGATAGTCGGAATAGCTAATAAAAGTAGTACATTCCACCATTCTGCTCCTCCAATATCAAAACCGGACCGGCAGATTTCCAATAGTACCGCATGAGTCCTGCATTATCCGATTCCCTGTTCATTTTCGGCAGTACGGATACCCGGTACCCCCAGCTTTCGAGCTCATATTGATAATCCGGAAGTTCTTCAATAATAGCCTGTATACTGGAATACTCTGTTTCCCGCTTTTTATATTGCCAGATGATAAGTACCTCGATTAGCAGAAGCGCCGCCAAAATAGGAAATATCCATTTTCTGCAAACGCTTTTCCCAATTATAGTTTTTTCCATTTCCCCATATTGTTTCGCCTTCCATTTTTCACTGGTATCCTGTTTTTGTGGAAACCTGCTGTCCACATTCCATTCCTCCTCTGGTTATTGTCCCGTGGGATATTTTACTTCATCGCAAATGTAGGCCAAATCTTCAGGATTGGGATTTTAAGATACAGCTCCGTCAATATCCCAGGAAACGGTCAGGCCGGTAATTTCCCGGAACGGCATATAAAAATGGAAGTGGCCGTTATGGGTGTCAATGTTCCAGCCTGCATTTAAATCAACCACCGGCCCCCGGCGAAACCAGTTGGTTTCCCCCTCGACTTCAACAGAGTAGCCGTCACGAAGATGATACCATACCGGCAAGGTGATGGTTCGGTTATTGGCCCAATCCATTTCCCTTTCCCCCCAAAAGCTGTAAGAAAATTCGTAGGAATGCCCATCTGCACCGGTGACAGTAAAATGCTCCGCCGTTCCTTTCACATCAAAATCCAGACGGGTCAGCAGCGTATAAAGGCCGCCATAGCTAATAACGCCGCTTTCCAGGCCAATGCCGGCCAGCAGTTTTGGCGGCAGAATTTCCTCCCCTTGCTTGATGTTGGGCTTCGAGGTCCAGGGCCAGGTTTTCACTGCGTATTCTTCCAGTTCTGTTTGGGAAAATTCATCACAGGGCAGCCAGTAAAAGGCGTAATATTTCTTTACGGAATCCTCCAGGGTTTCCTGCACCGCCTCCGATTTGTCCTGCGGCCCATGGACTACCACCTCCTGAAAGTTGTTGAACTCGGGGGAGTAGGTTCGCCAAGGCAGTTCCGGCTGGAATTTATACTGCCCCTTTGGCATCAGCTGAGCCAAAGGCCTGCCCTCTATCCAGGCAAAAAAGGCAGACAGCTGTTCTAAGGCTGGGGCGGCATCGGCTATAGAGGCATACTGGGTATCCAGAATATTGCCACTCAGTTCCCAGGCATCTAAGCAGCCTCCTTCTTTCTGATATTGCCCCAAATAATATGCAGGGATTACCTCTGCTTCATCAGAAACCAGCCGCGAGTAAATCATCGGCACCGGATCACCGCCGCCCTGACCTACCCAGACATGGAAAACCGCATCTGGCAGTCCGTCAAACCAACAGTCCCATGTCTGAAGCCCCTTTTGCCGGATATTGACTGTTTTATCCTGGTATCTTCCTGTCAGATATTCCTCTACATCCGCCTTGGTATAAGGCCCCCGGTATTCATAGCAGCCCGCAAGCAGCAAAGCCAGCAGGCAGGCCATCCCAACAGTAAATATTCTTTTCCAATTTGTGAATATATTCGTTACCCCCTACTGATTGATTTATTTCTATATCATTTCACCGGCTTTGAACCAGAATATTTTATTAAGGAACTTAATTCTTTGCAGATTTAGTCATTGTTGAAATGGATATGGCATTAGACAGGACATAGTTGTCCGAAACAATGACTGAGCAATATCTGCTTTCATCATGACCATTTTGGTTATGATCTCTTTCACTCTCTATCATACCGCTCTTAAAGAAAACATTTGCCAGCTTAGGATTATACGGCTTGGAAGAGTGCTTCTCATACTTTCTACCTGCTTTCTATTACTATATCCCCTTATTGCCCCAACAACAACTTACTATACGGCATCTAACAAACTAATATTCTTGCTGCACCTTTTATGAATAATTTTCTTCAACTACTCGAACTCCTCAATAATTTAGCGTATTACCTCTTTCATCCAGACATCTAAAAAAGCAAGTTGTTCATCTGTATGAAACCAATGCTCCCCATTTTCCATTACAGTAAGATGTGCATTATGGCTACTAATAAATTCATTTACTGTTTGACGGGATATAAGGTTATCATTTCCTGCATATAAGATTTCTGTAGGAACGTTCCATGTCAAGTACAGGTGATATAAATAAAGCCTTTTCAATATCATAATTCTGTAATGTGTGCATTGCAAAATAAGCCCCTATACTATTTGCAATCACATAAATGTAATCGTACCTTTCTCGCGCTTCATTATAGACCAACTGAATTTGATTTTGTACAATCCAAGGAAGATACTCATTGAAGTCTATTCCGATAATATCAAAACCAATACAATTTTTCTTATACTGTTCCGCTTCTAAATAACTTCCACCTTTTCCATGAATATATAAAATTACCTTTTTCAAAATAGTACCTCTTCAGTTTCCGATTTATAACCATACTCCCCAATCCCCATAATCAAATGTTCCACTTCCATGATGAAGTTTCCCATCTGCCTTAAGATTTCTGAATGCTTCACGCATACGAATTAAGATTTCCGACTTTATATCCAGTGAATGATGTGCGGGAAATACTTTCTTTACAGGCAATGCCGCAACTTTTTCTAAAGAGTCAAGGTATGCCTCCGGGTCAGTAGACGGATAATAAGCAAACAGAATATCTTTATAAACCAAATCGCCTGTAAATAAATATCCCCTGCTTTTTTCCCAAAAGCACAAATGCCCCGGAGAATGTCCGGGAGTATGCAGCACCTCAATTTCCCTGCCGCCAATATCAATGATGTCATGGTCTGCCAGCACTTTTGTTGGCATACCCTGAAAAAATTCATAATCATCCACGCAAAAGCCTTCGGGCAAATCACAGCGGTCTACAACCATCTCTCTAATCGTTTCGATTGATAAAGGGAATTTACCATTCAGCCACTTAAGTTCATCAGCGTGGGCATAAAAATCTGGAAAATACTTATGTCCTCCGATATGATCCCAGTGAATATGCGTGGCAATTGCCGTAATCGGTCTATCGGTAAGCTTTAACACTTCCTCATATATATTGGAAATGCCAAGCCCTGTATCAATAAGCAGGCTTCGGGTATTTCCATTCAACAGATAGCAATGTGTTTCCTCCCAATGCCGGTATTCACTGATAATATATGTATTTGTGTCAATTTCATCTATTGTAAACCAGTTATCCATTACTCCATACTCCTT
>BLLT01000077.1 GCA_011958945.1 Lachnospiraceae bacterium
CTTTCCTGGCGACTTACAACGCTGTGGCGTAATATCCTATAGTGCAAAAAGTAAATTCCACAATTTATTATGTCTTGGAAGGAGTTTCTTATTCTGTTTTATAAATTATTGTACACCCGTACTCCCAAATCCGCCCCTGTCCTGTCCTGATAAAGAATCCACTTCATCGAATACAAGCGCAGGCTGGTTCTCCATAATGCGGAACTGACAGATTCGATCATTGATTTCTATATGGGTATCCCTTAATGCATATGCAGGCATAAACCACTGGTCATTATCCCCGCAATAGGAACAATCAATAACCCCCTGATGATTCGTCTGGATAATCCCGAAATTCTTAAAAGTACTGCTGCGGGGAACAATATGGGCTTCATGCCCTGCCGGCAGTTCCATTGCTACCCCCAGGGGGATAAGCCTGAATTCCCCTGCCTTCATATCCACACTTTCCGCCGCCCTCAAATCAATCCAATCCGATTTGCCGTCAATATAAGTCAGCTTCTCTATTTTATCTGTAAAATATTTTATCTTTATCTGTTTCAATTGATACCGCCTTTTCTCTGTTGCCGTCCGCCATCCCCATCTTCCCCCATCGCGGACGGTATTTTCCGTTTTTTCGCATTTCTGCATAGCCTTTTGCGTATGTTAAGCCTATGTATGGCCGCACAGACACAAACTTAAGAGGATTCTCAACTCCCATAATCTCCGCAATGCAGCACCGGATTGTCATAATCCGATAATTGCAGAGATTTCTGTACATCAATCACTCTCTGGTTGCTGCTCCCCTTCCACAGAAGCTTCACATCCTTGCGTTCTGCCTGGAATTCCCCGTCTACCAGCACATCCACATACTTCATCAGGGAATAGTGATAAATATTTTCCCATGAATCCCCGGTATAAAGCCAAATCGTCTTGCCGGGGTATTTTTCCTTGATTTCCGCCATCAGGTTTCGTACCTCCATCCGGTTAGCCGCATGAAGAGGGTCTCCCCCGGAAAATGTAATGCCCGATATATAGGGTTTATCCAACTGCTCAAAAATCTCCTGTTTTGCTTTTTCGTCAAAAGGCAGCCCGCCGTCCGGGTCCCAGGTAAAAGGGTTGTGGCATTCCTTGCAGCAATGAGAACAGCCGGCAACCCACAGGACAACCCGCAAGCCGTCGCCATTTAACATATCATCCTTGGTTATGTTATGATATCTCATTCTTACATGCTCTTCCTTTCCGCAATCTCTGCCATTTTTGCCTCATTCAGCCTGGAATCCCCATGCACCCTGGAATAGGACAGATAGCCATTCATCCGGTCAATTTTCGTAAGGTTCCTGCTCCCGCATTTCGGGCAGACATCCATCTCCAGTTCCTGATGCCCGCAGTCATCGCAATAAGCCAAGGACAAATTCACCCCTTCATAAAATCCCATATCCATAGCACGCCTTATCAACGTTTTTATAGCCTCCATATTATAGTCAATAGGATATTTCACATATTGAATCTTCCCGCCATTGGCCAGTTCCCAGAAACGGTATTCCAAATCCTGTTTTTCAATGGGCGTAATATCCTCCGTCACATGGCAGTGAAAACTGTTGGACACATATTCCCTGTCGGATACCCCCTCAATAATTCCATATTTTGCCCTAAACTGCTTTACCTGCAGTCCGCAAAGGCTTTCTGCCGGGGTTCCGTAAATGGCATAGAGATTCCCATCCGCTTCTTTAAACTCGTTTATTTTCTTATTAATGTGCTCCAGCACTTCCAGGGCAAATTCTCCATCTTCCACCAAAGACTTGCCGTTATAAAGTTCCTGCAATTCATTAAATGCCGTAATCCCAAAACTTGCCGTTGCCGACTTCAGTATGGGCTTAATTTTATCCCCAAGCTTCAGATGGCCGCCCAAAAAGCCGCCTTCACAATAAGCCAGCGGGTTGGTCGATGCCCTCATTTCCCCAAGGTATGCATAAGTACGTATATGCAGCTGACGAATCAGGTTCAAATAATAGTCCAGCACAGCATAAAAATCCTTGCTCTCCTGTCTTGACTTTGCCAAAATCATGGGAAGATGAAGGGAAACAGCCCCCACATTAAAACGCCCTACAAAAACCGGCACATCATTGTCATCCGCCGGGTGCATCCCGCCCCTTTCATACCAGGGCGAAAGGAATGCACGGCATCCCATAGGGGAAATCACCTTGCCATAGCGTTTATACATACTGGCAATGTACCCCTTCCCTGTCAGGCTCAGCCAATCGGGGTACATGGTTTTGGCCGAACATTTTACCCCGGCTTCAAACACATCTTCCAACGGTTTCCCCGCACCATGAAGGTTCTCGTCATACAGAAAAACAATCTTTGGGAAAAGCACTGGTTTTTTGCACTCTTTCTTCCCCTGGCCCTTGCGCCTTACATTCAGCATGCAAATACTTGCCAATTTAGCAAAGCGCCCTGTGCCGATTCCTGCCGTAACCGTAATAAACGGATAATCCCCGCGGCTGCTGGCAACCGTATTGAATTTATATTCCCATCCCTGAAATCCCTGCTCGAATTCCCTGACCACATCGGCATAGGCCTCTTCTTTCGCCGTTTTCTCATCCACGCCCAGTTTTATATATTTGTCCAGGCTCCTCTGGTAGGTTTTTTCCGCATAAGGCTCCAATATTTTGTCCACCTCCGGCACAGTAAAACCCCCATACTGCTGGCTGGCCGCGCTTAAAACAATATCCCCGATGACATCAAAGGCCACATCCAGCGTCTTTGGCTCGTTATACCAGATATTCCCCATCTCAAAACCGCCTGTGAGCACATTGGATACATCAAACAGGCAGCAGTTCATCGTATCCCTGCGGGCAGACATATCGTGTACATAGATATAGCCGTCACGGCAGGCCTGAATCTCCTCCGTTGTCATAAAAAACTTCTGGTAAAGTTCTTTATTAAATTGGTTAAAAATCAGGCTTCGCTTTGTGGATACCAAAGCGCTGTCCGTATTAGCGTTTTCCTTATCACCCACATACATAATGGACTGGCTCTTCTTATAAACATCATCCATCATACGTACAAAATCCTGCTTGTAATTCCGGTAATCCCGGTAACTTTTTGCTACGATGGGTTTTACTTCCTCCAAGGCGCTTTCCACAATATTATGCATAATAGGGATAGGAATCTCATCCTGCTCCAGTTCTGCCACTTTATCAATTACATACTGGCAAATATGCTTTTTTTCCTCTTCTGTAAACTTCGTAAGCGCACGGTATGCGCTTTTCCCTACCGCATCAATTACCTTCTGCACATTAAAAGCTTCCAGGCTTCCATCCTTCTTAATTACCTTGATCACTCTCTGTGGTTGAAACATTTCCCCATAATTTACACCGGCTTCTGTAAAAGCAGTTTCTTTACCCATTCCCAAAACCTCCATTTTCTCTGATACAAAAACGCATGACGTGCGTTCCATCGCCGGACACCCGTTATGCGTATACATATTCACCATATATTGTGATAAATATGTCCCGACCACCAATATTTAGTGGTCAAGATATAGTATAGAGTATGTTTTAACCTATGTCAATAACTGTTAGAAAAAATATTACACGTAACAGGGAAGCCGGTGTTCCTGTCCACAGGTCAGGAATGCACCAAACTGCTGCAACTATACAACCCCTGCGTTCTTAACAGCCTCTACCGCCTCTTCAATCACTTCCACCGGCAGCGTGAGGGCAAAGCGCACATGGCCCTTCCCCAATGTGCCAAAGCTGCTTCCCGGCGTGCACAATACGCCCGATTTCTCCACCAGTTCCATCACGAATGCCACGTCATCATCCCCATACTTCTCCGGGATCGCCCCCCATGCGAACATCGTCCCTTCGCTGTCCTGGATATTCCAGCCGATGGAACGCAGCCCGCCGCAAAGGGCATCCCTCCTTTTCTGGTACTGTGCGCACTGTTCCCGTATCATATCATCCGGGCCGTTCAATGCAGCGATGGCGCCATACTGTACCGGATAGAAAATCCCGTAGTCTATCTGGGAACGCAATTTTTTGAAATGAGCCACGATTTCCTTATTTCCCACCAAAAAGCTCATCCTTGCCCCGGTATAGTTATAGGACTTGGACAGAGAATAAAATTCTACACAAATTTCCTTCGCTCCGGGGATGGAAAGAATAGAAATCCCTTCCCTGTTATCATAAATGATATCCGAATAAGCATTATCATGAATAATAACGATATTTTTTTCTCTCGCCCAAGGCACCAGCTTTTCATAAAAACTCTTCGGTGCCGTCTTGCAGACCGGATTTAGGGGATAAGATACTACCATGAACTTTATCCCTTTTAAAAATTCACTGTCCATAGCATCCAAATCGGGCAGATACCCATTCTCTTCTGTCAAGTCATAGGGAACTAATCTGGCTCCGGCCAAAGAAGGGCCAATTGCAAAAATGGGATAGCCCGGGTTGGGCATCAAGACCCCATCCCCCGGATTACACAATGTCATACCGATATGGGTAATCCCTTCCTGGGAACCATAGACGGACATAATTTCATCCGGTTTCAATTCCACACCATAACGTTTCCGGAATCTGTTAATAACTGACTGAGTCAATTCCGGCAGATCTGCCAAGGAATATTTATAGTTTTCCGGCTTTTGCGCTGCCTTCACCACCGCCTCCACGATATGCTCTGCCGGTTTAAAATCCGGCGTTCCTACCGAAAGATTATAAACCTTTTTGCCCTGAGCCAGCCTTTCATTTTTCTTTTCATTCAATACCTGAAAAATCCCTTCTTCGAAATCTTTCATTCTGTCTGCAAATTTCAATTCCATTTTCATCCCCATTTCTGCGCGGCTTTTATATCTCCCATTCAATTCTAATCGCTTATTTTCATTAGAACTCTATGCTGTCAGGTCTGTGGATTCCGCACGGCCGCAAACCTTGCATCGAAATTAAAATGAATTATTGGGCATCTTTCTCTAATATTTCCCATATTTCATTTAAATTCTTAATTTCATAATCCACTTTAACTTCTAAATGGTTTTGAAGCCCTGACGGATTATACCAGCATGTGGCTATTCCCGCATTATTTCCGCCTTTCATATCGCTGCTTAAAGAATCACCCACAATGACGGCTTTTTCTTTACAAAAGCCAGGCATCATGGAAAAACATTTTTCAAAATATTCCTTCGAAGGCTTGGGCATGCCGATTTCTTCCGAAATAAAAATGCCATCCACCAGCTTATCAAAACCGGAAAGATGCAGTTTGTTTTTCTGGGTAAGAGTAACTCCATTGGTAACCAGATACTGCCGATATTTCCCTTCTTCTTTCAAGCGTTTTACCAATTCATAAGAATCATCCTGATAATAATAGACGCTCCCAAGAGCCTTGGCGTATTCCTTTTGAAAAGCCCCCGCATCTATATCTTCTTCCCCGATTTGCTCAAAAAGAGAACGGAAACGGTCAACCAATGCTTCCTTTTTATTAATTTCTCCTTTTTCTATCCGTTTCCAAAAGCTTTCGTTAATCGCGGAATACAACGCCACTGTTTCATCCGCTGCTTCTTTGCCGAATTTCCGAAAACAGAAACGAACCGCATAGTCTTCCGATTTCTTAAAATCCAAAAGAGTCTGATCCACATCCCATAATATTGTGTCGAATTTTCTCAATTTTCTATTTCTCCTTGCATTTTTCCATCCATATGCTGCCGTTTTGTTCTGCCTTTGCCCTGCTTACCGTTCAACGAGCCTGCCTAACTGACTCATCGCCCACCGGAAAACAATGAAATCCCGGCATCTAAAACACCAGCTTTACCCATGCAAAAAGGTGTTCATATAATGAACACCTTGCCAGTCTACAGCACAATAGCGACACAGCCCCCCCGTTCCATTGATTCCGTTAAAAGGCTTTTGCAATGGAGCAGCCAGGACTATTGCTTTACATCCACCGTATCCGGCATACTGGGCTGCCCGGAAATACCCTTCTTAGCATCCGAACTTTTCTTCCACTTCACTCCAAGGATACAAGCTACAATCACTAACACTACAATAATAGCAAATACTAATAAATAAGAAATAAATGAATTTAAAAACAAAACTGCATTCGTCATTCTTATTGCCCCTCCTATCATCAAAAACCATTTTCAAATGATTTTTACTTCTACCATCATACCACTTCCCCTATTCTTCCGTCAAGCAAATCGTTGCGTTTTCCCAACTCCCTTTCTCCAAAAAGCCTTCCGCCATCTCTTCCGCTTCCTTTATAATTTCCTCATCATATCCCATCACCCCAAGCAGCTTAATGGCATTTCTCGTCACAGCCCTTCCCCGCATCAGCTGGTAGTGGAATACCACATCGTTGTCTACAATTTCCTCTTCAAAATGATAGTTATTATAATACTTCTTTAATAGATGGGTCAGTTCAATATCATGAGTTGCCGCAAAACAAAGCACAGAAGCCTTAGAGAGGCTTTTCAATATTTGGGTGGAAGCTGCAATCCGCTCCACTGTATTGGTGCCCCTCAATACTTCATCCACAAAACAAAGCACTGGATTCCCCTCTTCTTCCAGCCGGTTCAAAATACGTTTCAACGATTTAATTTCAACAATATAGTAACTATCCCCCCCTGCCAGATCATCCCGCAAAGCCATGGATGACATGATCCGGTACAGGCCGGCACTGTAGCTGTCCGCCATGCATGTATGGATAGTCTGGGCCAAAATCGCATTAATGGCAACCGTCTTTAAAAACGTAGACTTTCCAGAGGCATTGGAACCGGTAATCAGCACCCCCCTTTCCGTTAAAATGCTGTTTTTTACCGGGTTCTGCAGCAACGGATGATAAATATTCTCCGCCTTCATCCCCCGGCTCCTGTCAAAGCGCGGGATACAATAGCTTTCCATCGATGCCCTGAAAGCCCCGATAGCGATTACCGCCTCCATATAGCCGATGATGGTCAGCATCCTGTCAATGACATCTTTATTTTTCCGTACCTCTAACAGCATTTGGTTAAATTTGATTAAATCCAGGTGAAAAACCATGCGTGCATAATCCAAAAGTATTTCCAACGGATTGCCGGATGCACTCATCCTGGCCGGAGACATAACGATAGAAGCCCCTGTCTTAAACTGCCCCAAACTCTTGCGGCATTTTTCCAGCGACTCCCTTTCTTCCCCGAAAGCCTCTGCCGGAAGCTTCCCTATTTTTTCCACATTTTTAATCAGCCTTAGAATATATCCAAAGCTGGTAATATATGGGTCGATTTCATTTTTATCTTTAAAATATCTTACAATATTGTGGGTTACTACAACAATCAGCAGTAAAATGCCATACTGGACGGAAAAATACATGGCCCCTATGGATAGCAAAATAGCCAGATTCCCCAAATGATGTTTCCCATTGCTTTTTTCCCCCAGCAAATCCAGATAATCCAGGTAGTCATAGATAGAATACTTCCCAGTCTTCCCGATTCCGGCAAAAGCTGTCTGGTATTCCACCCGTTCCTCCTTATGCTGCATAAAATAATTTATCTGTTCTTCCAGCTTTCCGGCACTTGCTTCCTCCTGCATAGGGGTACGAAGAAGATAATACAGATATTCTTCCCCCGCTGCCGAATACGTATAATTCATGCGCTTAAAGATTTCATTCATATTCAAATCATTCCATGTAATATCATCAATATGAAACCCATCCTTTTCATGGGCTTTATAATAACGGGCTATCTTCCGAAACTCCTCTTCTCTGTATTCCTCCCGTTTAGGCAATTCCCCATAATGATTTTTCAGCCACAGGATGAACTTTTTCTTCTTTTTTCTTTCATCCAGAAAACCTTTCAGCATAATCAGAACGATAACTCCAAAAATCACCCATGCAAATACTACATACTCCATTCCTCAAACTCCTGTCCCGGCCCTTCAATATCCACAATCTGTTTTGCGTGCCGATGCCCTTCCAACGTTTTTTTGTATGCTCCAATCCATTCATATTTTTCCCACATATGCATAGGAAAAACCTTAGCTGCCCTCGTATTTTCCAAAAAATAATCCATCCCCCATCCATAGGCTTTTCCCAGCCTTGGGTCCAATGGAACAAAAGCCGCATCAAAATGCATCCCATGGATACGATCTATTTCCTTTTTGTAATCCTTTTCCATATTTTCATTAAAGGGATATGGCTCCCCTTCCCAATGCCACCAGTTCAAATCGCCTGCATGATAAATGCTTCTCCCTTCCGCCTTAACCACAAAGGCCACCCCGGCATCGGTGGATTTTAAGGATATTATCTCTATGTTATCAAAAAGTATATTTTTGTTATTTCCAATATTCGTAATCTGCCCTTTCACAAAAGGCTGTATATGATTTCTTTCCAAATACTTCTCATTCAGCTTAATATCATTTCCCAGGAAAAAATGCACCTTGGGATATTCCTTTGCCAAATCGAAAATTTCCAGCCGGAAATGATCCTGATGTTTATGGGAAGCAAACACATAAATCGTTTTCCCTTTCCCCCACTGGGGCAGCTTTCCTTTATAATAGTCGAACAGCAAAACACATTCCTTCAATTCTACGGAAAAACCGCTGTGATAAATATATGTGACTTTCATATCCAACTATCTGCCTCTCTTTCATCCACAATGTTCTCACATTTCCTTTGACTCCATCTACCAACAGTACAGGAAGCACCCATCAAAATGAGTGCCTCCCTTCTTTCCAAAATTCACTAGCAAAAAGCAAACATTCTTTGGCACTGTCCGCCGGGCCAATTCTTTTTTATAAAAAGATATACTTCAAAATAAACAATACCGTAAGAATATACATCAATACGCTGACTTTTTTCTCCCTTGCCTTACCGGATATCAGGCTGATGACAGTCCAGGAAATTACACCGATCGCAATGCCTTCCGAAATGCTGTATGCCAAAGGCATAGCAATGATGCAAAGGAATGCAGGAATCGCATCTGTCATATCATTAAAGTCAATTTTCGCTACGGAGCCCATCATATAAAAGCCTACGATTACCAGGGCCGGGGCCGTTGCGAAAGACGGTATCGTCAAAAACAGCGGGGAGAAAATCAATGCAAGCAGGAAAAGCAGGCCTGTCACAATTGCTGTAAGTCCGGTTCTTCCGCCCTCGGTTACGCCGGCAGCACTTTCCACATACGTAGTCGTGGTGGAAGTACCGAAAATGGCGCCTATGCTGGTAGCAACAGCATCTGCCAAAAGCGCCCCCCTAATCCTTGGAAGCTTCCCATCCTTGTCCAGCATGTTCGCTTTGGAGGAAACACCGATTAATGTTCCTAACGTATCGAACAAATCTACGAACAGGAAAGAAAACATAATGACTATGAAGTCAAGAATCTTGACCGATGCAAAATCCGCCTTGAAGACTTGTCCAAAAGTATTGCCGATAGCGGAAAAGTCAAAGCTTACAATAGCATGGGGAATGACGGAAAACCACCCTGCATCCGGGTTGGGCACATAAAGCCCTGCCAACTCACAAATCATGCCAAGCACCCATGTAATGAGAATACCGAATAAAATGCCGCCCTTTACATTCTTTATCAAAAGAACCGCCGTAATCAAAATACCGATTAAAGCTAACAGTGCAGTAATACCCACTGTAGAGAACTCTTCCCCTGCAAACTTCTGATACGTTAACAGTGTAGTATCATCATTGATGATAATTTTTGCATTCTGCAAACCGATAAAAGCAATAAAAAGGCCAATCCCTACGCTTACTGCTGATTTTAATGTCATAGGAATGGCATTGAAAATCGCTTCCCTCACATTGGTCAGGGAAAGCACGATAAAGATGAGGCCTTCCACAAATACAGCCAGTAATGCAATCTGCCAGGAATATCCCTTCCCCAGCACCACAGTAAAGGCAAAATAAGCGTTCAGCCCCATGCCCGGCGCCAGCGCAAACGGATAGTTTGCTAACAAAGCCATCAATGCAGTACCCACGAAGGAAGCCAGTGCTGTGGCAATCAGCACCGCATTTGCATCCATTCCCGCTGCGGAAAGGATGTTCGGGTTTACTGCCAGAATATAAGCCATCGTCATGAAGGTAGTAATACCGGCCATAACTTCGGTCTTAACATCCGTCCTGTTCTCTTTCAATTTGAAAAACTGTTCCAACATATCTCCTTTATACCTCCTAATAAATAAAGTGTTGTAGAACTCTATTGAAAAGCGTTATTGCTTATCAACCAAATCTTTCAGCCTGCCTATAATTTCATTGGCTTTCCGGTAGGTGTCCTCCAGTTCATCCGGTACAAAGAAGTCTCCATCCCAATACAGGATTTTCCCATGAATCATTGTCATTTTCACATTCAGTTTACTGCCGCTATATACAATATTTTTAGCGATATTATTCAATGGCTGCATATTCGGCAAATGCAAGTCAATCATTATCATATCCGCCAGCTTATCTTTGGCCAGCACATCCGCATCCTTAAGCCCCATGGCTTTCGCCCCGTTCACCGTGGCCATTTTCAGCACTTCCATGGCATCCACTGCAGATGCGTCCTTCTCTCTCAACTTTGCAAGGCCTGTAACTAGAAACATTTCCCGGAACATATCCAGGCAGTTGTTGCTGGCCGGCCCATCCGTACCTATGGCCACATTCAGGCCCGCTTTCAAAAAATCCGATACCGGCGCAATCCCGCTGGCCAGCTTCATATTGGATGCCGGGTTCGTAATAACGCTGATCCCTTTTTCCTTAAAAAGCTTTATCTCCTCCGGGGTCATCCACACACCGTGATAAACCCCTCCGCCATAATCAAACATCCCAAGGGAATCCAGGAACAGCCCCGGCGTCATACCATACCGTTCCACACAGCCTGCCACTTCTGATTCCGTCTCGGACATATGTACATAAACAGGTGCTTCCTTCCTATGGGCAAAAGCCGCAATTTCCTCCATCAATTCTTTGGAACAGGTATATTCCGCATGGAAACCGGGCAGAAAAGAAATCAAGGGATGTTTCCCGTTTAGTTCTTCATACCACTTTTCCAGCAGTTCCACTCCCTGGCTAAAGTTATTCACACCGCCGGTCTGCACACATCGCATCCCCATCTCCCCGCATGCCCTTGCAATGCTTTCCGGCGTAAGATACATCTCAAAAATAGAGGTAATACCGCTGGTCAGATATTCCAGGATCGCCAGCTTGGTCAGATGATAAATATCCTCCTCTGTCATTTTGGCCTCAATAGGAAAAACCTGTTCGTTCAGCCATGAATGTAGCGGAAGGTCATCCGCATAAGAACGCAGCAAGGTCATCCCCGAGTGGGTATGGGCATTTTTAAATCCCGGCATCAACAGGTTGCCGGCACAGTCAATTTCCTCATCCCATATAATGCATGGTTCTTCCGCACGCTGGAAAAATGCGTCCATATCGTGTCCGTCACCCACATAAAATATTTTCTCATCCCGAACCCATACTTCCCCTTCAAATATAGGCTTGTCCTCTTCCATAGTCAAAATTCTCGCATGATAAAACCGAATTTTCATTTGTACCCCCTATTCCAGTTCCGCAAGTCTCCTTCCAGTACCCCTTTTCTCTTTTCCTTTGTAAAGGCTTTCCGGCCGCTTCGCGTCCGTAAACCCTTTGGGTACTGTCCGGACACTTGCTGTTTTCCAGTTCCGCAAGTCTCCTTCCAGTATCCCTTTTCCTTGCAATCTCCACAAGAAAAGCAGCGCCTACTAAGTAATTGGCAGCAGGCGCAGTTGCTTTAGTACCTATATGAATTTTTTTACGGATTCCGCTACCAGTTTTGTAAACAGCGGCGCTGTTTTGTTGGCGGCTTCCTGTACTTCTTCATGTGTCAGCGGATTCTCGGTCATCCCTGCTGCCAGGTTGCAGACGCAGGAAATGCCGCATATTCTCATACCCATATGGTTGGCTGCAATAGCTTCCACTACGGTGCTCATACCCACCGCATCCGCCCCTAAGGTGCGGGCCATACGTATTTCTGCCGGTGATTCGAAAGAAGGTCCGGTAAACTGCAAATATACCCCCTCCTTCATAGGAATCCCATTTTCTTTTGCCGTTTCCCTAAGGATATCCTGCAGCTTTGGATCATATACTTTGCTCATATCCGGGAAGCGTGTTCCCCATTCTTCCACATTTTCCCCGATTAAGGGATTGGGAACAAAGACGGAAATATGATCCGTAATCATCATCAAATCTCCCGCGCCAAAATCATAATTCACTCCGCCGGAAGCATTGGTGAGGAATAAAATCTCTGCCCCCATCATCTTCATCAGGCGGGTAGGCAGCACCACATCACCAATAGGATAGCCTTCATAGTAGTGAACGCGTCCTTTCATGCAAACTACCGGCACCTTCCCCAAATATCCAAAAATAAATTTCCCCGCATGCCCGGGCACTGTGGAAACCGGAAAGCCTTCAATATCTCCGTAAGGCAATTCCTCCTCAATTTGTATATTGTCCGCAAAATCTCCCAGCCCAGAACCCAACACAATTGCCACCTTCGGCTCAAATTTCACTTTTTCCCGTAAACTTTCATAACATCTCATTAGCTTTTCATAGTTTTTGTTCATACTGACACCCCATCCTATTTCATCAAAAGTTGAAACATTATATGGTTCGACATTTTTCCTCGGCTCCGTGCGCTCCTTGCGCACATGGAATCAAAAGTCGAAACATTCTCTCTATGGTTCGACATTATACCATGGGATGCCGAAAAACACAACTGTTGAATCAGATGATAATGCAGACCATACCGCCATTGCTGTCGTTTACAATCTTTTGCATCGTCTCCTGTAATTTCACCTGGCTTTCTTCGCCTATCATGGCTATCTTGCCTGTAATGCCGTCATTTACCAGCTGCTCCACTGTCTTGCCGAAAATATTTGTCTCCCAAATCCCTTCCTCGCTTGTTCCTGCATCGGAAATATAGCGGATTAAATCTTCGGCCTGTTGTTCCGTTCCCACGATAGGCGATATCTCGGTTTCTATATTGGCGCGTATCATATGTATGCTGGGGCTTTCCGCCTTGATTTTTACCCCAAATTTGTTCCCGTGGCGGATGACTTCCGGTTTATCCAAAGTGATTTCATCCCTGTCCGGCGTTACCACGCCATACCCTTTACAGCGGACCGCTTCTACCGCATGGAGTACTTTTACATATTCCTTCTTCATTTTTGCCATTTCCCTTAACACGGAAAGAAGCTGGTATTCGCCGGTAATGGTTTCCCCTATTAAATCGCTGAGCATTTCATAATAATAAGAGTCATCCACATCAAGAGAAACCGAAACGCATCCCGTAGCCATATCGATTCCGTCCATCTTGCACTTGCGGATGTATTCGCTCTCTAAGCTAATCCCGCTTCCAGCCACATCCCGGATACAGCCCAGATATCCCATTAACTCTTTAATCCTGGCTATGATATCGGCTTTCATTTTGTGGGTATTTGGCAGCATCTCCACCCATTTGGGCATATAAAACTCAACCATAGTCAGCGGAAATTCATATAGTATATTTTCCATAATCGCATGTATATCATCTTTTTTCAGCTGTTCACAGTTTACGGCCATAGCGGTAACCTGATATTTTTTCCCGATATCCTCTGCCAGCTTTTTCGTCTCTTCCGAAAAAGGCCTTTCAGAATTGACCAGCACAATAAAAGGCTTATGTATCTTCTTCAGTTCCTGAATGGTTCGTTCCTCTGCAGAGATATAATTCTCCCTTGGGATTTCCCCGAAGCTTCCATCGCAGGTTATCACCACACCGATGGTGGAATGATCATTGATAACTTTTCTTGTGCCGATTTCCGCCGCCTGGGTAAAGGGGATTTCTTCCGCTGACCACGGTGTTTTCACCATACGTTCCGTATCCTCTTCCATATGCCCGCTGGCTCCGTCCACCATATATCCCACGCAGTCGATGAGACGTACATTTACATCAATGTCTTCGTTTAACGTGATTTTTGCCGCTTCCTTCGGAATAAATTTAGGCTCTGTAGTAGTAATGGTTTTCCCGCCCGCGCTCTGGGGCAGTTCATCTTGTGCCCTTACTTTTTCATGCTCCTGGGTCATATAGGGAAGCACCATTAGATCCATGAAACGCTTGATAAAAGTGGATTTCCCGGTCCTTACCGGACCTACTACTCCTATGTAAATTTCCCCTCCCGTACGGGATTGGATGTCTTTGTATAAACTATGTGTATGCAACGCATCCATAAAAAAAGTTCCCCTTCCATATTTGCTGTTACAATATATGCAGGGGAACTTTACTTTATTCTCGTAACTATACTTCAAGCGTCACTGCCTGCCGTTCAGGCCTGGCAAGTAACTTTTTTAAAGTTTTTCTTTCCTCTTTTCAAAACAATTCCATCGCCATTAAGCTGCTCCTTTTCAAAAACGGCTTTGATATCCGTCACCTTCTCGCCATTCACGCTGACGCCGCCCTGCTCCACTGCCCGGCGGCCTTCGGAGCGGGAACTTACCAGCCCGGAAGCCGTTAACAGGGTGAGAATATCTGCTTTACCATCTGTAAAACTCTCTTCCGTCAAAACTACTGTAGGCATTTCCGCCGCATTTCCGCTGGAGAACAACGCTTTTGCCCCTTCCAGTGCTTTCTTAGCCTCTTCTTCCCCATGAACCAGTTTCGTCAGTTCAAAAGCCAAGATTTCCTTCGCCTTATTCAGTTCGCTTCCTTCCCAATGATCCATTTCATCAATTTGCTCCAGGGGCAGGAAGGTAAGCATGCGGATACATTTTAAGACGTCCGCATCGGCCACATTTCTCCAATACTGGAAAAATTCAAACGGCGATGTCTTATTGGGGTCAAGCCACACTGCGCCTTTCTGGGTCTTCCCCATTTTCTTTCCCTCGGAATTTAGCAGCAGGGTAATGGTCATAGCATAGGCATCCTTGCCTAATTTTCTCCGAATCAACTCCGTACCGCCCAGCATATTGCTCCACTGGTCATCTCCGCCGAACTGCATATTACAGCCGTATTTCTGGTACAATACGTAAAAATCGTAGCTTTGCATAATCATGTAGTTAAACTCCAAGAAACTTAAACCCTTTTCCATACGCTGCTTGTAGCATTCTGCCGTGAGCATACGGTTTACGCTGAAATGGGCACCCACTTCCCTCAGAACTTCTATATAATTCAAATCCAGCAGCCAGTCCGCATTATTAACCATCATCGCCTTGCCTTCGGAAAAGTCAATAAACTTGCTCATCTGTTCCTTAAAGCAGTCACAGTTATGCTGTATGGTTTCCTGTGTCATCATCGTGCGCATATCGCTTCTGCCGGAAGGGTCTCCAATCATGGCCGTTCCTCCCCCAATCAGTGCAATGGGTTTGTTCCCCGCCATCTGCAACCTTTTCATCAGACACAAAGCCATGAAATGCCCTACGTGAAGGCTGTCCGCCGTAGGGTCAAAGCCAATATAAAAGGTGGCCCTGCCGTTGTTAATCAGTTCCTTAATCTCTTCCTCGTCCGTCAGCTGCGCCAGCAGCCCTCTCGCTTTCAATTCGTCAAATACTGTCATTTTTCCCTTCTCCTTTTCCGGTTTGTGTAATAAAAAAGTGTCTTCGACACTTCAT
>BLLT01000078.1 GCA_011958945.1 Lachnospiraceae bacterium
CACACGGGCGTCCAAATGAAATGTGTCAGCAAGCCGACGGACGCCCGGCGCACGAGTAAGGGAAAAGTCATTTCCCTGCTCGATTGTAAAAACCTTAATCGTATTTTCAATGAATTGGAAAAACATTCCCTGGAATAAAGGGATACCGCTGCAATAGGTATATACCAAATAACACGCTGTCAAGGCCTGGAAGAAATATCCATATAGGAGTGGTCTGACCCTATGGGCTTGTAAGCCGGGCGGATAATCTTGCCGTTGTTAGCAAGTTCTTCCATGCGGTGAGCGCTCCAGCCGGAAATACGGGCCATTGCGAAAATAGGGGTGTAGAGTTCCATGGGAAGCTCTAGCATGTGATATACGAAACCGGAATAAAAGTCCACGTTTATGCTTACCCCTTTATAAATCTGGCGTTCCCTTGCAATGACTTCAGGTGCCAGCTTTTCCACAAGGGAATAAAGGGCGAATTCCCTCTGCAAGCCTTTTTCCTCGGATAATTTTTCCACGAAGGACTTAAAAATAACGGCACGAGGGTCGGATTTGGAGTAAACCGCATGCCCTACACCATATATCAATCCGGCATGGTCGAAAGCATCTTTATTTAAGAGTTTCGTCAGGTAAACGGATACCTCATCTTCATCGGTCCAGTCATATACTTCCCGCTTCATATCTTCGAACATTTGCACCACTTTTATATTCGCGCCGCCGTGCCTGGGGCCTTTCAAAGAACCGATGGCCGCAGCGATGACGGAATAAGTGTCAGTAAGGGAAGAAGTTACTACATGGGTGGTGAAAGTGGAGTTATTGCCGCCGCCGTGTTCCATATGCAGTACCAGGGCAATATCCAGGATCCTCGCTTCCAAAGGTGTATATGCGCTGTCAGGACGGAGAATATGAAGTATATTTTCCGCCGCAGAAAGTTCAGGCTGAGGGGAATGAATGTACAGGCTTTTCCCGTCATGGTAATAGCTGTATGCCTGGTAACCATAAATGGACAATAACGGAAACAGGCTGATAAGCTGCAGACATTGTCTGAGTACATTGGGCAGGGAAGTGTCATCGGCACGGTCATCATAAGAATAGAGGGTGAGGACACTCCTGGCCAGTGTATTCATCATGTCCTTGCTGGGTGCTTTCATAATAATATCCCGGACAAAATTCGTGGGAAGATTCCGGTAAAAGGCAAGCAGATTCCGGAAATCCTCCAGTTCTTTTTTGTTAGGAAGCTTATCAAACAATAAAAGATATGTAACTTCTTCAAAACCGAACCGGTCATCTTTGGTGAAGCCGGAAACCAAATCTTTTACGTTATAACCCCGGTAAAACAAATCTCCATGTATAGGAATCTGTACACCATCCACCATACGGTTGGCGCGTACATCGGATATGCGGGTAAGACCTGCCAGAACGCCCTTCCCATTCAAATCCCTGAGCCCTCTCTTTACATCAAACTTTGTGAAAAGCTCAGTGGCAATCATATCGGCCTGCTCATTTAACTTGGCAAGTCTTATGATTTCGGGTGTTACTTCAGAGTAAATATTGTGTTCCATAGCTGGCCCCCTTTCAAAAATATAGTACAAGTATCAGTGGGTAAGGCCTAAAAAAGACCATTAACAACTACATCTTACCACAAAACAGGAAGAAATTGTAGATAAAAGTGAAAAAATTCTGGAAATATTTGTGGTTTAGGAGAAATGCTGATATAATAAATTTTAAAAGCGGCCGGAAAGCCTTTGCAAAAGGAAAAAGAAAACGGGTACTGGAAGGGCATATGCGGAACTGGAATTAAGAAAGGACTGACGCAAAATGAATGAAATAATCCAAAAAAGGCTTACACTATTAAGGGATGAGATGAAAAAGGAAGGCGTGGATTTTTACATGATTCCAACTTCCGATTTTCATAACTCGGAGTATGTGGATAATTTTTTTAAGGCCAGGGAATATTTTTCGGGCTTTACAGGTTCTAACGGAACCTTGGTAGTAGGGGAGGAAATGGCAGGGCTTTGGACGGATGGGCGCTACTTTATACAGGCAGAACGGGAATTGGAGGGAACGGGGATAACCTTATTCCGTATGCAGGAAGAAGGGGTTTTGGAGATACCGGATTTCTTATACGAACAGATGGAAGAAGGGCAGAGGCTTGGTTTTGACGGGCGTACGGTAAGCTGCAGAGAAGGAAAAAAGCTGGAGAAAAAGCTGGCTGGGAAAGCGCCGGAAGGAAAAGGGATAGAAATTAGCTATGGAATGGATTTGGCCGCAAGAGTATGGGCGGACAGGCCAGAACTGCCTTGCCATACGGTGAGGGTGCTGTCAGATGAAATAAGCGGTAAAAGCGTAGAGGAAAAATTGAAGGATGTGCGGGAAAAAGTAAAGGAGGCAGGGGCAGGGTATCTTTTATTAAGCAAACTGGATGATTTGATGTGGCTTCTTAATATCAGGGGAAATGATGTAAAATGCAATCCGGTGGCTTTGTCCTATGGGTTCCTGACCATGGAGGAAATGTATTTTTTCATCCAGCAGCCGGCGGTGACAGAGGAATTTATACAATATGCAGGGGAAAACCATATTACGGTGAAAGGGTATGAAGAAATCGGCGATTTCCTGGATACATATGATTATAAAGGTAAAGTCCTGCTAGACGAGAATAACATCAGCTATGCGCTATATAAAGCGGTTACCGGACATACGGAACATGTGTCTGGAGATAACCCTACGGAGCGGATGAAAGCGATAAAAAATGCCGTGGAACTTTCCAGAATAGAAGAAGTGTACCGGAGGGACAGCGCCGCTGTTATTAAATTCATCTATTGGCTGAAAAAGAATATCGGGAAGCAGGAGATAACGGAAATATCGGCGGCTGAGTATTTGGATACGCTGCGCCGGGAGACGGAAGGTTTTCTGGATTTGTCTTTCCCCACTATCAGTGCTTATAAAGACAGTGCGGCTATGATGCATTATGAAGCTACAGAAGAGAACCATAAGGTGCTTTCGAAGGAGGGGATGCTGCTGGTGGACTCCGGAGGACAATATCTGGGCGGAACTACGGATGTGACCAGAACAATTGTACTGGGAGAAATCAGTGATGAGATAAAGATGCATTATACGTTGGTGGCTGTGGGGATGCTGCAGCTGACGGATGCGAAATTTTTATACGGGTGTACGGGAAGGAATCTGGATATCCTGGCCAGGCAGCCCCTTTGGAATAAAGGGATTGATTATAAATGCGGAACCGGCCATGGAATCGGCTATATGCTGAATGTCCACGAAGGCCCACAGAACATACGCTGGCGTTATACATCCGGAATGAAGGAGGCGGTAATCGAACCGGGGATGATTGTTTCCAATGAACCGGGAGTTTATAAAGAAAACAGCCATGGTATCCGTATCGAAAACATTATGGCAGCGGAAAATATGGAGAAGAACGGAGATGGGCAGTTCATGGGCTTCCGTACCCTGACTTATGTGCCCATTGACAGGGAAGGGATTGATATTTCCTATATGCAGCGGGTGGATGTGGAGCGGCTAAACCGCTATCATGAACAGGTATATGCCAAGACACAGGAGTACCTGACGCAGGAAGAGAGGGAATGGCTGGCGGAGGTGACGGCTCCTATAGGGGAGTTTTGATTCCTTGCGGGCAGAAGGCCGGATATGCATAAAAATTGTATGAAATTGACAGAAACTGCTGCATTTTACTACAGCAGTTTCTGCTCTTTTGGCACTTTTTAATCTCCCAAATTACCTATAGATTTTTTCATATGAATGTTGTATAATATTGTATGATTTACTATAATTGATGAGAGGTTAGCTTATAATATGCAGACAAATCAGTTTTCATCCCAAAATTCGCAGATAGATATAATAGAAAACTCCGAATATATGAAAGAGCAATATCAGGAGATTCTTCTTGGAAAAGAGGAGGGGCTGGATATTTCCCTTTATTCGAATCCGGAGTACAATTGGCTCCAGATGGAGCAGATTCGGATGGGGATTAAGGATAAAATAGATGTTTCAGTATATGCCGACCCTTCTTATAGTTATGAAACTATGAAACAGATTCGGCTTTCTATTTATTCGGCGAAAGACCTTACCGGTTATTTGGACAGAGGGTTTGCAGATGATGAACTGGAGCAGATCCGTCTCGCATTGGAAGACGGGCTTCCTATTGATAAATGGCTGACCGATGACATGTATGTACAACAGATTTATGAAATCCGGATAGGGATGTATGAGGATTTGGATGTGTCCGTTTATGCTAATTCCCAGTATAATTGGATGCAGATGAGGGAAATCCGCCTGGGTTTGGAGAAGAAACTACAAGTGTCTTGTTATACTAATTATTTGTTCAGCCACTGGCAGATGCAGGAAATCCGCCTGGGGCTGGAAGCAGGTTTGGACGTAAAGCCCTATGCTAAGCTTATTTTTTCAGGAACGGATATGAAGGAAAAGCGGGAACAGCTTTTAAAGGAAAAAACGGCCAAGTATACAACAACTGACAAACTGGGAATTGATTTGAAATCTTTGACAAAAAAGGAATTCAGTATTTTTGTAGAAGAAAATGGAACAAAAGCTTTTGCCTTTATTCAGAGGATTCCGGGCAATATGGTTACGGAAGAGGATATATATGAGACATTGAAGGTAAGGGGCATTTCCGTCGGGATTAAGCATGAAGCCATTACTGATATGATTAAGAAAAGAAGGATGAACGAGAAAATACTGATTGCGGAAGCCACTCCCGCTGAGACCGGTGAGAATGGCTGGTATGAATTTTTCGTCCGTCTGGATTTGCCCCGTATTCCGGCTCCCTTGCCGGACGGCGGTGTGGACTATGTAAATATTGAGGCATTCGAGATGGTAGAAGAAGGGGAGAGGATCGCCCTTTATCACCCGGCCCAAAAAGGAAAGGACGGGCAGAATGTTTTCGGGGAGGTGCTTCATGCAAACAGTGGCATTGAAAAGAAGCCGTTAAAAGGGAAAGGGTTTATTGTTGCCCCGGATGGTGTGACATACCTGGCAGCATTTGGCGGAAAATTTGAATATCTTAATGGACAGATTATAATTTCCAATATGATCATCGTGCGTGAAGATGTGACTGCGGTTACGGGAAAGCTAGAGGTCGATGGGTCGGTTTACGTGATTGGCAGCGTTTATTCTGGCGGTTTTATTTCGGCCACCGGGGATATTATCGTGGAGCATAATGTAGAGGCCGGCAGGCTGATAGCCGGCGGCAACGTGATGATTAAAAAGGGAAGCTGTTCTAAGTATGATTGCTTTATCGAGGCAAAGGGAGAGGTTTCAGGGAGCTTTTTTGAAGCAGCCAATATCAATGCGGACGGTAATGTGAAGGCAAACTATATTATGAACAGCAACATCTATACGATGGGGAAAGTCATTGTATCCGGCACGAAGGGGATGCTTCTTGGCGGAAGGACTTGTGCGGTAATGGGAGTTGACACGTACAACCTTGGAAACAAGTCGCATTTACGGACGCTTTTGGAAGTGGGGAAAAATACACTTTATGATAAAAAGCAAGCGGAATATGCGGAGAAAAGAGAATTTATTTTGAATGAACTGTCAATGCTGGAAGAGCATTGGAATCGGATTCTGCAGTCTCTTCCGCCCAATAAGGAAAAGGCGGTGGAATTGATACAGAAGTTAAATGCCGCTATTGTGACCAAAGACCATGAACTGGCCGATTTGGATGCCGATATATCCAAACTGACAAATGTAACCGATCAGGATATGAAAGCGGTTATCGTCAGGGGGAATGCATTTGAGGGGAGCATTATTGACATTAATACATTTAGATATACATTGCCGTCTCAGGTGTTCCGGGTTATTTTTAAACTGAGAAACAGCAATGTAGTAATGGTAAAACTATAAAAAGAATTGGCCCAGCGGCCAATTCCTAGTGATTTGCAGCACTGTGGCATAATTCGCTATAATATAAAAAATAAAAGGAGATAAGGGCAGAAGATGGTACGCGATACGATTTTAATACTTGAAGATGATAATGCCAGCCGCTCAAAATTAGTGGAACTGTTACAGGATAAATATAAAATCCTGGAAGTTTCCAATGAAAAAGACGGAGTTAATGTTTTTAGAAAACATGCGTCTGCGATTGCTGTTGTCCTAGTGAACCTTATGATACCGGCAAAAGACAATTTTAAGGTGATGCGCCACCTGAGCGAAAAAGGGTTTTTGAAGAGAATCCCTTTTATTATGATAACCAGTGAGAAGACAGCGGAATATGAGAAGACAGGGTATGAATATGGAATTGTAAGCTATATTAAAAAGCCGTTTCATTCTGATGCATTGACCCAGCTGGTAGATAACGTAGTGGAAGTATTCCAATATAAAAGGCAGCTTGAGATTACGGTAAAAACCCAGACAGAAAAGCTGAAAAAGCAAAATGCTATGTTAAAGCTGATGACGGAAAAGCAGGAACATATAAATGAAATTATTGTTGATTCCCTGAGCAATATTGTGGAATTTAGAAATCTGGAATCGGAGCAGCATATAAAAAGGATTCGGGAATTTTCGCTCTGCCTTGGAACAAGTGTAATGGAACTGTATCCAGAATACGAACTCACAAAGGAAAAAGTAGAAATGATAGGCCGTGCGTCCGCTTTGCACGATATAGGCAAGATAGTAGTTCCCGATAATATTATATTGAAGTCCAGCAAATTGAATGAAGACGAATTTGAAGTGATTAAATCCCATACAACGAGGGGCGCGGAAATTATAGACAAGCTAATCCATATTGACAACGAGGAGTTCTGCAGTTATGCTTACGATATTGCAAGGCATCATCATGAAAAATATGATGGAAAAGGTTATCCGGATGGCTTGAAGGGGGAGGAAATCAGCATTGCGGCACAGATTGTTTCCCTGGTAGACGTTTATGATGCCCTTACTTCAAGGCGTGTTTATAAGGCGGCATACAAGACGGATAAGGCATTCCAGATGGTTATCAACGGGCAAAGCGGTGAATTCTCATCCAAACTGTTAAAGGCCTTTACTGAAGTGCGGGAGGAATTTGAGGCTATCGTTAAAAAATATTGTGACGATTGAGATAATTTTGAGATAATTTCCACATTATTATGATGAATAAAGACGAGATGATAAAAAGGATTGAGAAATATGTCTTTATGATAAGTCAGAAATGCCGGCAGCTTAGTCTGCCGGCATTTTACAATTGCCGCAAAAAAACTTCGGAATCCCTTTTACCGGTATTCCGAAGCCTATATTCAATGCAGGAAAAGAGACTTGAACTCTCATGGTATTGCTACCACACGGACCTGAACCGTGCGCGTCTGCCAATTCCGCCATTCCTGCACGCAAGTAATATTATATTGGGTTTTGCTAATTTTGTCAACTATTATATTCAAATTTTTTTGAAAAAAAATTGAGGAAATCCATTGACTTTTTTTCTGTGTAATGGTATCATATTATTCGCGACATGAGGATTTAATAAAAATTATTTCCTATATTCCATGCGGAAGTGTCGGAACTGGCAGACGAGCAAGACTAAGGATCTTGTGATGGTTACATCGTGTGGGTTCAAGTCCCATCTTCCGCATTGGGTTAAAGTGAGGAAACCTTGATAAATACTAAGGTTTCCTTATTTTTTATGTTCAAGCATTTTGAACACGCTTGAACACGTTGTTGATTTTACTGTTAATAGCCCTTTCATAAGCATCGGCACGATTTTCAATGGAAGTTGTAGCGTGCATATAGTATTTTTCTGTTGTAGAAAAGTCTTTATGTCCTGCAAATGTTCTGATTTCTTCATTTGACAATGCGCCAGATTCGCCCATATTTGAAATACAAGTCTTGCGAATGGAATGATTTCCCTTTTGTGTGGTCTTAATCATGCGGTTTAAACGCCTTAAAACGTTGTTGATTGCATCATTGTGCATCCGCTCGCCGTCTTTATCCAATAATAGATATTCTGAATGAAAATTCCGTTCTTCATTTGCCCTCACTATCATTGCCAAAAATTCTTTTGCGTTTCTTGTTAAAAATAATTCTCTGTCAGCATTTGGCGTTTTTCCATGAGAAACAACCTCATAACCGTTCCGAACGATTTCCCCATTATCCAACTTATCATAATGCTTAATTTCCTGCCGTTGAATATGTACTAATGTTTCTGAAAAGTCACTGGTTTTTAATGCAACAACTTCCCCGACCCGCAACGCTAAAGTGAAGTTAAGACATATACCGAGATAGGCTGTATTTCCTGTCTTTTCATATTGTTTTAATGCTATTTTAATAATATTTTCTTCTTCATCATTAACATAGACTTGTTCCGTTGGGGCTTTTTCATGCTCAACAGCATATTTTTTGTAGGAGATACCATGCACCATTCTTGAAACATTACTACTTATAAGATTAGACTCAATCGCAAAGTCATATAGCATATTCATAAGTGACTTCATTTCTTTGTATTTTCTCGAAGTCAATTCAAATTCAGATATTTTATCCAAGAACCAACTTTTCAACATTACAACCGTTATATCACTTAATTTACATTTGACAATATCATCATCTTTGTAATAGGTTTCCCATACCCAATTCAACTTATGAGCATTTGCAAGAGAAGTTTCTTTACCCTTATAGTCCAAAAATAAAGGATATAACTTCTCAAAAGTATTTGCTGACGGCTTTTCTTCCATTTGCTTATAATAAGCGACTATTTTCTTTTCAAGGTTCTCTTTTGTTACTGCCGTTATAGGCCTTCTTTTTTCTCCGTCCTTTTGGGGCGGTAAATACGTCCTATAACGTTTGTCATGCTCTGAATAATAAATCTCATAGGGGTGTTGTTCTAAATAATATTTCTTTTCCATGGTTAAAATATCATCTAGCACATCATCTATCTTATTTAGATTAACAAGTTTATCAAACAGTGTCAATGCTTCATCTTGTGATATATGCTTTATTATTTGCAATTTATTTATAGCTTGTGAAATAGAAATATCAGATATAACAACACCCCCCTTCTTTTAATTAAGTCAATTTTTCATGCGCTTCTTAACAATATCTGCTTTAACAGTTCAAGTTCTTCTTCAAGGGAATGTCTTAACAATATGCTTCTATACTTTTTAAGCCAAAGTTGTACATCCTCATTCGGTATATAATTATATGTATATATATCATACAGACATTTGAGCAACACTAATGAGGATTTTATACCCCAAGTTTCATCACATTTGTGCATGGCAGGAAATAATCCCGAACCATTGACAAGGTGTATGAGCGACCTTGTGAAATCATTGTCTCTCGGACTTTCCAATCGTAAGCGAGGAAAAACCTCTTTTGATTTTTTAAGTAAGGCTGTTGTGAAATCCGTATATTCTTTATTTGTCAGGTCATAGAACCTGTATTTTTCTGCTATTTTGTCGGCAATTAAATCTGCCAGTTTTTCTTCATCAGTCTTCATTATGATATGTGTCAGCTGGTGGGCGTAGTCTGCTTTGAACACTGCTTCAAAGCGCACCCATGATTTTGTATTCAAGGCTTCTTTGTAACGGAAGCCTTTCTTCTCAACCTGTTCCTTTTTCTTGTCATATACCCTTAGAAAAAGCCTTGTGCCTGTCTTCCTGCTTCCCACGTAAAATGTGCTTGCTTTGCCGTCAGTTTCCTGTGCGTTAATTTCTGAATGGTTGACTCCGCCTTTGTGGTTGTGTATTTCCAGCTGTTTCTTTTTGAGCTTCTGGTAAATGTCATTCACTGACATATCCCAGTTCTGGTAATCCACTGTGAAATCCACCCTGCTTAGGCGGATACGGTAGAACTTTGATTGAACAGAACCCAGAAACCTTTTTATGTCCGTTTCCATCTTCTCGCAGTACACAGCCCAGCTATACGCACTGAATTTTACGATTACGCCCATTTTGGGGTGTGACGGGTGATAGGCAACTGCAAAGTAAAAAGGATTGTCACCGTATTGGTAAGCAACTGTATAGCCCTGCGGCGGTGAGCCTTCTAACTCTTTCTGCTTCCCGAAGATACCTTCCAGATTAGCCAGCTGTGCAAATTTCTTAATCATTTTTTCAGCTTTTGCCTCCCATTCAGCCAAACCATCCGCGTATATCATAGCTGACATCAGGACAGCGGTTAATTCGTCAACGCCTACTAATACTTTTTTCTCGGAATCTGTTGCACTCATGTTTATTACCTCCCGTTTATGTGTCTTTTTAAATTTTTGTACATCTCTTTTATATTTCTGGAGCTGGGGTAATTACATTACCCCAGCTCTTAACGCTTCCAAAATGTCAAAGCCCAATGTCGGGAACGAACACAATCTGGGCTTGTTCGCCACTGCCGGGTACGTGAACACCCCGTCCCCGGCTTCCATCTTCCGCAGCGGGATGTCCGCGCCTGCCCCGAAAGCCGTCACGTATGTCTGGTCTTCGGCGTTCCCCAGGACAACTTTCCACGGGAGGTTGTCCCGGATGAACGTCGGGATATTGTTGCTCCCTGCCTGCTGCATGACAATCCAGAGGAAGAAACCCCCCTGCCTGCCTTTCAGGACGATTGAGGATATCAGGCTGTTGACGCGGTCACGTATCTTCTTATCTTTCGATTGCAGGAGCAAAGAGAAATCTGCAAATTCATCGAATATCAGGATATGGGGCGGAAGCCCAAAGTCCCTGTAGTCGCCGTCAATTTTTTTCGATAAAAGCCTTTTCATCTGCTGCTGCCTTTCCTGCATGTGGGAATCAATAGTTTCCAGCAATGATACAACCCCGTCAAAGTCAACTGCCGTAGTTTCCGGCGACAGCCTTTCCCCCAACAGGGCAATGCTGGACGCTTTCAGGTCAGCAAAATACAGGTGGTACGGGACACGCTTTAAACGCATCTGGAGCAGGTATCCATGCAGTGCATAGGACTTCCCAGAGCCAGTCTGGCCTGCTATGAGCTGGTGGGTAAGCGTTAAACTTGTATAGGAATCGATAAAAAGCTCATATGCCCCCATTGAACCGGAATAGGCTTTAAACGCTTCAAAGCTGCCAAACACCAGACGCCGTTCAAGGGAAGAGTCATAAAAGTCAAAACGGTAGTGGTTGGCATCATCCGTCAGGTAGGCCTGTTCGACAACGTACCCCCCAAGTGACGGGGAAATATCCATTTTACTTAGCCTGCCATTAAATTTAATGCTGTTTTCTATCCAGACTGTGCCGCTCTTAAAGTCTGGTGAGAAATCTGCCGTAATCCAAGGCAGCTTCGCCCATTTCATAGCGCCTAGTTTTTTGGTTGTGTAAATTCCTGCATCCAGCAGATGCCTTCTCAGCCCAAGCACTAATTTATAATGCTTCCATGCGTATTTTACACCCCGGTCTATATGGTTGCTTAATGCCCACATCTCGGCAGATAAGAGAAGGGGGGCGATACCTGCAATGCCGAATCCGCATACCAATGCGGCTGTTTTAAATATGGTGACTCCTAATATGATGTTTGCGGCGCGGCTAAATGCCGCGCCTAAAATGGAACACATTACAAACCACATGCACAGGAACTCACCTTTGACCCGGCGGTCTGTCTTAATTTTTTCTATTTGAATCACCCGCTTTCTTAACGTCCCTGAAACGCAGCAGTAAATCAAATCCTATTACATAGGACTTCTCCGGTATGAACCCAACCAGGGACACCCTGTCGCCCTTTTTAACGGGCAATTCTGACTGCCCGTTAAGTATGGTGACATCGAACGTGCTCAACACGTTGTTGTCACGTTTGCGCCCGTTCTTGTCAACACCGTAGTCCATGCTGTCATGAATGATTGACAGGGTTAAAGTGAAGCCTTTATCGTCCGGGTTTTTCTTCGACTGGTAGGGCTTTTGGGTAACATACAGGTATTCATTCCCCGTCGCTTCCAAAAATTTTTCCGCATCAAACTTGGTTTGGGTATATACCCAAGAATTTTGAATCATGTTTTATGTCTCCTTTTCTAATTTTTTACCCTGTTAAAGGGTTCTTTATATTATAATTTTAGGGCATCCCGCCAATATTGCCACCCCACGGGATGGGGGAATTGCGTGGGTTATCCCCCATCCCATGGGAGTAAATCACAAAATGTGCCCCTTCCGTTTTAAATATTCTTTCAGCAGGATACAAAGCAGCCCTTCTATCGTGGTGCTTTGCATCCCGCCACATTTCTGGCGGATAATGTCCTCCTGTATGCCTTTCAGGGTATCTTCGCCCTGATAAAGCCCTTTTATCTCACTTGGCGTGAGCGCCGGAAGTTCCAGCAAGTTAATAATCTCTGTAGTAGAGAAATGCAGTACATGAAAGATGTTTTGAATTTCAAAAAAGTCAGACAGGCCGTTGCCGGTTGATTCCCACCGCTGATAGGTCTTCTCGGACTTGCCAAGCAGTTCGGCAGCTTTCCCCTGGCTTAACCCCAATTTTTCACGGTGTTGGAGCATCTGTTCTGTTAGCCGTTTTCTAATTTCTTCTTTTCTAAATCCATTGTTTTTAACCATTATGATTCTCATATAATGCGCATTATAATTACTTTCTGTCCTTGTGAGGATATCCTAGTTTCTTTGTTCCAGTTCCCGCATTTGTAACCGCGGGGCGGCCATTACCGCTAGTACCATCATAATAAGAAGGTAATTTTATTAAATTTTTATTAAATTTTATTAACTTTTGATAAAATCACTTGACAACTCAGCCCAAAATGCTAGCATATCATATAGAAGAGATGGAAAAAAAGGGGAGGGAGAACAGGGGATAGGCTGTTAAGTAATTTTTATTCATAATTAGTGAGGGGTGCGGGGAGAACCCCCGTGTTGAAGCTCGGACGTATGTCCGAGCCGGCTATGCAGTGAAAAAAATGATTAGATTAAGGAATATAGTAGAGGGATAAAAGAAATGCAAAAGGGGGAGCGGGCGAGTGCCGCCCTTTTTTATTTGGAAGAAAAGAAGGACTGCTTGTGTTGATACAGGCAGTCCTTTTAAAATGCGCTGTTATTTTGTTTCTACTACAGGGACGGTTGACAGTGCTGCTACTCCGTTTACTTTGATTCCGCTTACGCCAAGTTCTGTGTACAGGTAGGTTGCATCGCCAGCGGTTGCAGATACGGTGAAGCCTGTTGCGTCAACACCTTCCGCAAATTTAATATTTGCATACCAAAGGCCATCCTCACCCTTTTCAAGTGCAACTGTGCTGAATGCCACTGCATTGCCTTCTTTGTCTGCTACGTTGAAAGTCGCCCTGTTGATTCCGCAGTGGTATACCTGGTATGCCGTATGGTCTGCATTCATTACGATTTTGAATTTCTGGCCACCCTCTACATTTACGGTCTTGCTGTTTGCATTCCCTGCTGCCCTGGGTGCTGTAGCCGCGCCACCATTGCTGGAAGAAGATGCGCTGCTGTTGGAAGAAGATGCATTGCTGCTGTCATTGCCAGAACCGTTGTCGCTGTAGCTGGGCTCTTCATAAGAAGGTGCGCTGGGCTCTTCAAAGGTAGGTTCGTCATAGGAAGGCTCGCTGCTGGAACCACTGTCATTGGAACTGGAATCACTCCAATAATTATCCCAATAATTATCATCTACTGTTACATTTCCGCCGTTATCGTCACCTGCATTACTATTAAAACCCAGTCCAGCGTGAGTTGTCATCGTCATTGCCGGTGAAGCTACTACAACTGCCATTGCACAAGCTGCTGCCAAAACTTTATACATATTATTTTTCATTATTTATTACCTCCGTAATTTTATAATTTATGTGGTTGTTTTTGTTATTTCTTATTCAAAAGAAATTAGGGGTTCGGGGATTTATCCCCGAGTTTTCTGTCGCGTATGTGACAGAAAAAAATAAGGCAAAAAAAAGGATATCCCACAAGTTTTCCCTTATGCTCTTACACTCACCCCAAATCCGTCTACATCCCCCATTTATAGGACATGTCCACAATCATAGCCTACTCACCACCTTCCATTTCTTATACACACGTCTCTGTTACACTGCTGTAGCCAATACCATTGCAAGTGCCAAAGTTGTAGGCAAAAATCTTTCTTCATCATAATTATTGTGTCATTTACTGTACCTCACTTTCTTCTTTTTGGAATATTGTAACTAACATCATCTTATATTTTAGACCGAAACAGTCTAAAAATCAATAGACCATTTCGGTCTATTTTATATTTTTATTGAGGTGAAGATATGAAATATGAAAGAATACGTAATCTTCGAGAAGATAAAGACTTGACACAAACAGATATTGCAAAATATTTACATATATCTCAACGAACTTATTCAAGATATGAAAATGATGAAAGAGCAATTCCGATAGAAATATTATCTTTATTAGCAGATTTTCATTATACAAGTACAGATTACCTTATCGGACGTACAGATATAAAAAAACCATATCCGCAAAAAACAGGTAAAAGAAAAAACACTTCACTATAAATATTACGCATATTCTATAATAACCGTACCAGTCAGTCGCACTAAGTTCGCTACGATTTTTTGTCTGTCAGTCTTTAGGTATACGGTAGGCTGGGCAGACAAAAAATCTACCTTACTAAGTGCTTTGTGACAGCCTAGACGCTAGGCTGATTATTAACAAGGGCATATGGGAGAGTGCAACATAAACTTTTACAGCTATCTGTCAATGCGTTGTAAAACCGTTAAATAAACATTGACGATATTTTAATACAAAAATATTTTTTTAATGTGAGAAAAGCAAAATTATGTTATATAGGTGTTTGAACACGTAATTGAACACCTTTATGATAGAGATATGCTAGAAGCCTTTCTATTATAGGATTTACGAAAGAGGAATGTGTTCAAGTCCCATCTTCCGCATTTAACCTTGGTAAATTCAAAGTTTGCCAGGGTTTTTTTATAAAATAGGCAGAATAACAGCGCGGAAATAGCAGTCCAATTCTTCTGGAGTATGTTTATGTCTGTCTTTTAACCACCACAAAACCATTTCTACAAAACTGCCCGAAATGTGATTGATTAGAAAATCTTGTGGTATATTTTGATGTTTTCTATAATTTTGTTTTACAAATTGTGTCTGTATTAGTTCATTAAGGCTGTCTTTAAAATAACGCAAAAAAATCTCGCTGCTCTCACAAGACAGCAACCCTAAAATATTATTGTCGTTTTCCTGTAAATGCTGTAAAAGGTGGCAGAAAACAGATGGCGGCACTTCATCTTTTGTTTCAAAGTGAGCATAAAAGGTACTTCTGCCAATATTTGCTTCATCAAGTATTTCCTGCACGGTTATCTTTTCATAGCGTTTTGTTTCAAGAAGCTTTGTAAAAGCTGAAAAGATAGCTTGTCTTGTTTTTAATTGTCTTCTATCCATTTTAATATCCTTTCTGAACAATTTTGCTATTTTGTATCATAATGAACAAAATGACTGTTTTGATTGACCCTGCATGGGTTGCGGTGATTATTTGTGGTATTCCTCTGCTATACCTTTCTATTTGGAGGGGAATTCATAATACTGGTATCAGCAAGATTTCTTCTGCATTGCTGATTTCTATTGCCATGATAGCGGCAATCGCTATTGGGGATTTATTTGCAGCAGGGG
>BLLT01000079.1 GCA_011958945.1 Lachnospiraceae bacterium
TCATCTTTATAACCATGCCCCTTTCCAAAGCCCGGAAACTTTAGTGCGAAACGCAAACTTTATATATAATGGAATTTGGAGATTCCATAGTCAGCATGTCTTCTTTGCAGAAATCAAATCTAACAGTTTTCTCCCCGCCGCAGACAACGGATTTTTTTCATCCGTCACAATACAAAAATGCCTCTTTGGAATAATTTTATTAAACCTCAGGGCGAAAAGCTGGCCGCTTTCCAGATATTGTGCCGCGAACTCTTTCATTATACTACCCACCCCCATATTGCGCAAGGTAAACTGCACAATCATATCGCTGGTGGCCAGTTCAAACTCCGGGTTCAGCACCACGTTATTTTCTTCCAGAAAATCATCCATAAACCGCCTTGTACTGGTGCTTTTTTCCAAAGATATAATTGGAAGCTTTTCCAGTTCCTGCAAATCCAGCGTCTTGTTTTTATACGGAAAAAATTTGAAACCGCCGATAAAAATATCTTCTATCTCCTTCACATTGACTGCTTTCAGGCCAGGAATTTTGTCAAAAGGCGTACTCACCACACCAAAATCAATTTTTCCCTCCTGCAGAAACTTTAAGATTTCCGGTGTGGGGGCATTGGAGACGATTACCTTGATTCCAGGATATTTTTCATGGAATTGTTCCAGATAAGGCAGCAAATAAAAACGCAGCGTCATATCGCTGGCGCCTATCCTCAGTTCTCCCAGTTCCAGATTCAGCATCTGGGCCAGCTTCTTTTCCCCCAGTTCCATCTGCTCATAGCCTTTGGACACATATCCTGCTAACAGTTCCCCCTCCGCCGTCAGCCGCACCCCTTTCGAGGTGCGGATAAAGAGTTTTGCCCCGATAGCATTTTCCAGCTGCTTCACCGACTGGCTCACTGCCGGCTGGGAAATCGCCAGATGCCCTGCAGCAGCCGTCAGGCTGCGGTATTTCGCTACATAATAGAAGACCTTGTAAGATTCCCAGTGTTTTATCATCCAAGTTTCCTTTCAAACTATCTATATATAATATCATCCCTTCCCGGACCATTGCTCACCATGGTTATGGGATAGCCGATTTGGCCCTCAATAAATTCGATATAGCTTTGGCAGTTCTTTGGCAGTTCTTCATATTTTTTGATTCCCCTGATATCGCATTTCCATCCGGGCATTTTTTTAAGAACCGGCTTCGCCTTTTCCAGTTTTGCGGTAACCGGAAAGTCCGTTGTCACTTCCCCGTCAATTTCGTATCCAACACAGACCGGAATCTCATCCAGATAACCGAGCACATCCAAAACAGTAAATGCCACATCGGTTGTCCCCTGCAGCCTGCACCCATATTTGGAAGCTACGCAGTCAAACCATCCCATCCGGCGCGGACGTCCTGTGGTTGCGCCGTATTCGCCTCCGTCACCGCCCCGGTTTCTCAGTTCCTCCGCTTCTTCGCCAAAAATCTCCGATACGAAGGCGCCTGCCCCCACCGCGGAAGAATATGCCTTGCATACAGTAATAATCTGTTTGATTTCATAGGGCGGAATTCCTGCTCCAATCGCACCATAAGCGGCCAAGGTGGATGAAGATGTCACCATAGGATAAATGCCGTGGTCCGGGTCCTTAAGCGTACCCAGCTGCCCTTCTAATAGGATAGTTTTATTTTCCCTTATCGCCTTATCCAGGAACGCGGATACATCCCCCACATAAGGCGCTATCATTTCCTTATATTCATGAAGGGAAGACAATAAATCCTCTTGGCTGATTAATGGCTTGTGGTATAAATGTTCCAAAACCACATTTTTCATTTCCACAATCTTTGCTGTTTTTTCCTTTAACACTCCCTCGTCAAACAGTTCGCTGACCTGAAAACCGATTTTCGCAAATTTATCCGAATAAAAAGGGGCAATCCCCGACTTGGTGGAGCCATAAGATTTCCCGGCCAGCCTTTCCTCCTCGTATTGGTCAAATAAAATATGGTAGGGCATCACCATCTGTGCCCTGTCCGATACAAGCAGCTTCGGCGCCGGTACCCCCCTGTCTGTCAGTGATTTTATTTCCTGGAACAACACCGGAATATTTAAAGCCACCCCATTGCCGATGACACTGGTGGTATGCCCATAAAATACGCCAGAGGGCAATGTATGGAGCGCGAATTTCCCGTAATCGTTTACAATCGTATGCCCTGCATTCGCCCCTCCTTGAAAACGGACGATAATATCTGCATTTTTTGCAAGCATATCCGTAATCTTTCCTTTTCCTTCATCGCCCCAGTTGGCCCCTACTACTGCTTTTACCATAATAAAATCCTCCTATTCCAGTTCCGCAAGTGCCCCCTCAGTACCCTTTTTTTCTCGCAGAGAACTTCCTGTCTGCTTCACAGCCATGAAATTCTCAGAGATATTATCTCTGGGGTACTTCCTTGGCACTTGCT
Source organism: Lachnospiraceae bacterium (assembly GCA_011958945.1). GTDB lineage: Bacteria > Bacillota > Clostridia > Lachnospirales > Lachnospiraceae > Kineothrix. Next base: position 2,414 of record BLLT01000079.1, read on the forward strand.
GTTTTCCGGTTCCGCATATATGCGAAAGTTTTTACCAGATGATTATACACAACATTTTATTATAAGTAAAATCAATATATTTTATGTATATCATAAGTAGTATTTATTTTACTGTTATATACGCAATCCTCCACTTCCTATTCCATAATTTCCATAATGCATATGTCCTCTATTTCTTCCTGCCCTTTCTGCCGTTCCCCAGTCCTTATAAATTCAATCAGCTTTTCCACATCATCGAAGTCATCATAATCCCCATTTATACCTCCCCGATGATATACTACCCCTTTTTTCTCATTTTCCTCCAGGCAATCCAAAAGCATTTCAAGTCCATATCTTTTGGCAAATAAGGTAAATCCATATGGCTTTATCTTGCCTAATAATCCCTTTTTGCATTCATCCTTGCATGCATGGCAGGCTATGATTTCTTTTTCCATAGAGCATTTCCGGTTCACGCACCAGTCTTTATCCGGGCAGTCCTCGGACATACAGCCATTACATTTCACATTTTCCGAGCACAGGCAGCAGGCAAGCCCGCATCTGGCAATTCCCAACTCCCTTTTCATTATATCTTTTTATCCTCCTGTACAAAGGTTGCTTCATCTGCGTGGGAAGCAATGCGAACCGCCGCCGCCATTCCGCCATCGCCATAAGACGGTTTCCTCATAAATTCCTCCGATGCCTGGCTTAAACCTTCCATCCCGTCCAAGGCGCGGCAGATTTGACCCTCCCATCCATAGAGCCTTTCCATAGAAATGGATTCCAGCCCCAATATAGTCTCCTTCATATGTTCACAATAGCTTTCCTTGTGCTTTTCCAGCAGATAACCCATGAGTTCCAACCGCCTGCCCATACTTTTCATATTTGCCGAATCAGGCGTTGTACGGTAATCAATAAGCGGCTCTTTTGCAATCCCAATCTGTGCGCCCGGCACGGTTTCCAACATGCTTAAAAAGAAGTCCCAGTCCTCAAAACCGGAACGCATGGACTCATCATATCCTCCGCACCTCTCCCATATTTTCCGCCGTAAGATATGGGTGGCCGGGCAGCAATTGCGCACCAGGAAGGAATCTATAGAACCGCCGTCAGGCCGTACCACCCTATCCAATGCGCCAAACGTATGCAGCCAGGAAGACGCAGCCACCATGGATGCGTCTTTACGCAATAACGTACTTACCTGTTCGATATATGTGGGGGTTAGACGGTCATCCCCGTCCAGCACCAAAACCATTGTTGTTTTCGCACTGCGGATGCCGGTATTCCTCGCCGAAGATACGCCGCCATTTTGCTGGCGCAGCACCGTTACCGGAACGGATATCTTTTCATCCGCTTCTATATCCTTCAATATACCAATGGATTCCTCATCGGTAGAACCATCATCCACAATGATAATCCGTGCAGGCGGCATTGTCTGTCCACACAGGGAGTCCACCGCCTCCCTGATCATCCGGCCTTGATTGAAACTGGTAATCACCGCTTCCACATCCTCAGCCATATAACATTTGTCGTAATTCATAGCAAGATACCTCCTTATTTATTGAATAAACTCCCGGAATCTCCCCTGCATCTGTCCGCAAAATCAGGCACGAAGAAATTCCGAGAACCTATTTGATTTTTATTTTATTGCATTATCCGGTAAACATTGCATCGGAAATACCATCACTGATATTGGCGTCCACCTCCACTGTATGTTCCCAGAGCATATGATCGCCCTTATTAAATATGGTAATATCCCCATCAGGAGTAATGACCAATTCGCTGATTCCAAGCCCGGCGGCAAAATCTGCCTCTGTAACAGGAACCATATCCTCACCGCCGTCCTCCTGCTGCCATTCATTCACCTCATCGGTAAGGGATTCGGCCGCATATCTACGGAAACGTTCATCCCATTCCTGTACCTTTAAGTATAATTCTTTCAGGACGGCCAATGATTTCTTTGCGTTTTTTCCATCTACCCTGTCCGTCTCCAAGAAAACTCTGCAAGGGCTTCCCAGCCAGTCAACATCTCCTTTCACCAGCCATTCCAGATGCCCCTTTTCATGGGATAATATTCCTGCCTTTAAATCCACAGAAGCAATCAATTCCAGAGAAGGGCGTAAATAATCTTTATAAACCTGCGCCCCGCTAATCCCTTCCTTGGTAAGCACCAGAAGCTCCGCTACCCTCCTAAGCACGCTTACTTCATAACAGTTCTGATACCTTCACTGTTACATGCATCCGGCCATTGAAAATCTCTTTCCCTTATTTTAACCAAATCTGCATGCTTTAGCAACCCCTGCTTTCCCTTTAAACAAACAACCTCTGACTTACAAAGTGATTGGATGGTTTTGTACGGAAATTTTGGTGGCTTTTACCCGTTTTTCCTACTCCACCGGCACAATGTACAGATTTTCCTCCGATAAATCCACATCTTGCTCCGGATAAGATTTTATAAACAGCAGCGCATCCACCTGGGATGTATCAATAATCCGGTTCGTACTGATGACAGACCGGTAAATCCCTTTCTCCAAATCCTCCCATCCTGACTTTCCGCCGCCAAAAAGCCCTGTGAGATATGTGCCATCCTTTAAGCGCACGCCGCTTATCATCGGCGGCTCGTCATAGTCCTTTGCCATATAGGCATTCCCATCCTGATCCACTGCCGGCATCTCTATCTCTTCTGCTGCAAACTGATATGTCACTGCTATGGAAATCGGTGAAATTTCCGCATAGGTAACCGTAGCCCCGCTGTCTCCCAGTTCTTCCGAAAGCGTAAAGTTCTTCCTTTCATCCGATCCCTTCAACTCCACATCAAACTCCCAGACTCCCTCCAGATCCGGCACAAATGCAGCTTTTTCAACTGTACCCAAATTGCGGAAACACACATGCAGCGTTTTCCCTATAAAATCCTCCCCATCTCCACTGCAAAGCAAATCCACCATGTATTCCATATTCCCGTTTTCATCCACAAATCGTTCTATTGTTGCCCCGTCCGGGGTTTCTTCCACCTCAGAACCGTCCGCATAATAGGATTTCCCGTCTTCCCCCTGCTCTATCCCATTATAAAATCTCCCATTCCAGGAAACGCTTTCCCCGTTTATGTCAATGGAAATATTTTCAAATCCCGGCTCTTCCCCTTCATCCAGACTGTACCCCTCTACGCGGAAGGACAGATGGGCAAACTGTTTATCCACGATACTTTGCTGTGCCGTTACCGTCACATTTCCTACTGTGGCGCTGCCGCTTGCCGGGGCCGCAATTTCCTGCTCCTCCAAAAGTATCTTCTCTTCCTCCGTTGCCTCAAATTGCCTTTCCAGTCCTTTAGTCCAACGCATATATGCCGCGCATACCGTTGTTCCCAATACAAGAACCGCCGCGGCCACCGCCACCCACATCGTTTTCCATTTCCGTTTTCCTGACCCCCTCGTTTTCGGGTCCTTCCCTTTTGCCCCTTTCTTTTTTGCGCTTTTTCTTCCGTTCTCTTCCCCTTCTATTCCTTCCCATTTTATTCCTTCCCATTTTTCCGTCTTCCGTTCTCTATTTTCCGCCTTCACCGTTCCTGTTTTCGCTGCTGTCTTCCCCATCTTCCTTCCCTCCTTGTCCTCTTCCCCTGCCTCTTTGCTTTCCGCCATTATCTTCTCAAAAGCCATATCCGCCTTCCGTTGTACAATATCCGGAATCCTGATATCTTGCTGCATCATATTAATTACATTTTTTTCTGTCATAGACGCCATACTCCTTTCCTGTGCCCATATGATAAATCTGTGCTATCTGTTTTCGCCCTCTGGACAGCCTTGTCCTCACCGTGCTGTCAGGTATATGCAAAATGGAACTGATATCCGCTGTAGGAAGGCCATTGACATAATATAAAATCATGACCAGACGGTACTTTTCATCCAACCCATTCATCATTTCCATCCATTCTACATTGTCATATTCCTCCAACTCCCCAAAGGACTCCCGTACTTCCTCCACAGGGTACTCCCTTTTCTTCTGCCTTAAAATATCATTGCACTTATTAATCAATATCCTCGTCATCCATGTCCGGAAATATTCCGCCGCCTTCAGCTGCCCTATCTTTTCCCAACATGCGAGGATTGTATCCGATATGGCATCCGCTGCGTCCTCATCGTTCCAAAGGATGGCATGTGCCGTCTTATACATATTCTGCATCTGCAGCTGCATCAGTTCCGCAAACGCATCCGCATCCCGTTTCTGTGCCCGTTTGACTAAAATCTTCACCTTTGTGCCCTTCTCCTTTCTCGTCCGGCAGGCTTTGATACCCCTCCTTGCCTTATTCTATACATTGGACGGAGGAATTGCAAAAAATGTCTCAAAATATTTAAAATAAATGAATTGCACTATATAAAGGTTTCCAAAAAATAAAGCCTGCCCACCGGCAAGCCCTATTTCACCCCTAATGTATCATTTTATCTGCTAAAAGATGCTTCCTCTACTCCTTGCCATCCCAGCAATAAGTACACAGTTTACATCTGTCAATCCCCACCGACTCTATCATATCATCCAGCCTGTGATACCGCAGCGAAGTAAAATTCAGCTGCTCCCCAATCCGCTTCACCATCTCCTGGTATTCCTCCGTTTCCGGGTCCGAATATGCCTCCAGACGGGTAAACCTTCCTTCCCTTTCCAAATCCTTCAAGATACGGCGGCCTATCAAATCCATTTCCGATGTGGAACGGGAAAAGTTCAAATACTTGCAGCCATACAACAGCGGCGGACAGGCCGGGCGGATATGCACTTCCTTCGCCCCGCTCTGATAAAGGAATTCCGTCGTTTCCCTCAGCTGAGTGCCCCGAACAATAGAATCATCAATTAAAAGCAGGCTCTTCCCCTGAATCAAATCATGCACCGGTATCAGCTTCATCTTAGCAATCAAGTTTCTTTTGCTCTGTACCGTAGGCATAAAGGAACGCGGCCAGGTAGGCGTATACTTAATAAAAGGCCTGGAAAAAGGAATCCCCGACTCATTGGAATAACCGATCGCATGTGCCGTTCCCGAATCCGGAATCCCTGCCACAATATCGGGCTTCACATTGTCCCTCTTCGCCAGAAGGGCACCGCACCGATAACGCATCTCCTCCACGCTAATCCCCTCATAGGAGGAAGAAGGATACCCATAGTAAACCCAGAGGAAAGTACATATCTTCATATCCGTTCCCGGCGCCGCCAGCGTGTGTACCCCCTCCGGCGTTACAATCACCACTTCCCCCGGACCCAGTTCCTTTTCCTCCACATAGCCCAGATTCAAATAAGCGAAACTCTCAAAAGAAATACAGTACGCATCCTCCTTTTTCCCGATAGAAACCGGCGTCCTCCCCATCTTGTCCCTGGCCGCGTAAATCCCCTTCGGCGTCATCACCAGAATCGTCATGGAACCTTCTACCAATTCCTGTGCATACGAAATGCCCTCCACCAGGTTCTCCTTCTGGTTGATCATAGATGCCACCAGTTCCGTAGCGTTGATATCCCCCCCGCTCATTTCCAGGAAATGGGCATTCCCCGATTTGAATATCTTCTCCACAATCTTATCCGTATTATTGATCTTCCCCACCGTCTCTATGGCATAAGTGCCATGATGGGAACGCACAATAAGGGGCTGGGGCTCATAGTCCGAAATACACCCAATCCCCATATACCCTTCCATCTCATTCACATCCTTATCGAATTTCGTCCGGAAAGGCGCATTCTCAATATTATGTATGGAGCGGTCGAAACCCTTCTCCCCATACACCGCCATGCCGGCCCTCCTTGTCCCTAAATGGGAATGATAATCCGTTCCAAAAAATAAATCAAATACACAATCATTCTTAGAAGCCACACCAAAAAAACCACCCATAACTACTGCTTTCTCCTTTCCAATAACAAACCAATATCATCGCGGAACTTTTGCTCTGCGGGAATATTCCCACCGCTTATCTCCTATCCGCCATCCCCCTAATCTCCTGGGCATACTGGGGATAATTCTCCTCCAATGCCTTTATCTCCGCCTGCGCCCGTTCTATAATCATTTCCCTGTTATAGTCCATCCTCTTGCGAAGAGACTGCCTGCGTATAATGAGCCCATGGCGGATTTCCACCATTTCCTTGCCGTCCAGAAGCGCTGCCGTCTGATGCAGCCAGATCGCAGGGTCCTTCACCTGATAGCATTTTAATATACCAAGAAACTCCTGCTGGCTCTCATCCAGTTCCAGCTCCGCCTCCCGGTAACGCCTTCTTTCCTCTTTTTCCACCTGGAATTTCTCCCACCAGCTGGCAAACTCCTTAGCGGAAGAAACATGATATTTCATATATAAATAATCCATCAGGTTCGTATTGTTTACATACCGGATTTTCACCCTGTTTTGCAGCATAATAATCCGGTTAAGCCCGTTTTCCACCCGCTTAAGCTCTTTTACCGACTCCGTATACTTAAAATAAAGCATAATTATGGCAAATGCAGCCAACCCGGTAGTCAGCAGAAACCCTAACTGGGTATCCATCTCCAGCACATAGCGCAGCGTGAAAAGTACTACGAAACAAACGATTAATGCTACCGAACAGACAATCGCCATCCCTTTCGCATCGGCAATCGTCCTCTTTAAATCATCCTTGCGGTAATGATACGCATGCTTTTCCCCATCCAGACGGGATAAATCCTTTCGGATCAGCACCTGGTATTCCTCCGCTTCCCGCAGTTTGCGGCATCCCTCCGCCGCATCTTCCTCCATACGCTCCATCTGGTGGTATTTCTCGTCGCTCATACGGTTTTTCTTTTCCAGATATACGCCCCTGCGGTTCTCCAGTTCCTGGATTTTCTGCGCACTGGCATTGAGTTCCTCCCGTTCCAGTTCCGGCAAAGCCTCTATTTCCTCGATATCCTTCAGATAAGAAGTGACTTTCCCGTACTCAAAATTAAGTCTTTCCAATTCCCCGGAAGCTTCCTGTATCTGTTCCAGACAGCTTTGTACATATTCCCTCCGCTGCTCCCTGTCATGGATATTGAGTTCCTTTTTATCAAAATCAATCTTTTTCCAGTCCTCTTCGTCATACTCCGTTTCCTCCGGCATCTCATCATAATCCGGACGGAAAAATTTCTTCCACAACTTCCACTTTTTAAATAACTTCATATATAATAACCACACCTTTCCGCCATCTGCCGGTATTGTTCTTTCAAATCATCCGTAATCCGTTCCACCTCTTCATAATAAGAAACTGAATTATCCTCCTCTTTACACACTTTCAAGGTAAACAGCATCCTGCTTTCTTCCGTTCCCTCAAACTCTCCGGCCGCATCTTCCATCCGCTTCTCCACCTTAAACGTCTGCTCATAACCCCGGGGCTGCAGCGCAATAAAATTCACGTATTCCCTTTCTTCCATAAACATCCTGTTTGCTGCCAGGAAACTGATATAGGACTCCTCCCTTTTCCCCCATTCGTAAGCCTGACGGAAACTGTCCGCCGCATCCCTGAACCGGTAAAGCCCCGCATAGGCTACCCCTCTGTTATGCAATGCCCTTCCCCGCAATGCCCGTTCCCCATCGGGAAGTTCCGCTAACACGCTGTCATAACATTTTATGGCGGACATATACTTCCTGTTTTCCACTAAATAATCCGCTTTCACCATCCGCTTTTCGTGTATGCTTAAATCCGCTTCCTTCTCCAGTTCTCTCTTGGCCTTTTCGATTTCTTCCCTGCTTCCATAGCCTATATCATCCAGAATCTTCCCTGCAAAGCCCGCTGCACCGCAGCCTGCCTTCATCATCTCCCGCAGCCCGGCCGCCAATTCTATTTGCCCGCACTCCGTTTCCAGCCACTCTGCCAGCCTTTCATCCACAATTTCCTTTCCGATAAGAAAGGCATTCTGCATCAGGCAATAACACAATTCTTCCGCCGAATACACATTCACATACAGCCTCTCCAAAAAATAAGGCTTATCCGCATATTTCCCTACACAAAGCAATACTCTGCCCAACGCTTTCTCCTTTCTGCTGCATCCTATATCTCAAACACCTTATTCCATTCCCCCCCGGATGCCGGGAAGAGCTCCCCAAACCCCATATCCTTTACCATAAGGCGAAGCTGCTGCTCCGAAATCATCTCAGCCGTTACTCTAAGCCTGGTGGTCCAGCCAGGGCGTGCTTTCAGCCCTTCCAAAATCATATTCACTTCCTTTGGCACCTTTTGGTCCAATGGCGTAAACAGAAAAGAGATCCCATCCCCGTCTTCCAGGATGAGGTCGAATTCCTTTTTCGTTTCAAACCAATTGGTTCCCGCATCCATTATGGCAAAATAGGATTCCTTCCCCTGCCGCAGCACATGCATGCCCACATTGGCTTTCAGCTTGTCCAATCCAAGAAAGACATATTCCTTCTTCTCTTCCAATCCTATTTTTTCCCTGATTCCATAGCAGGCCCCTTTGCTGTAAAGATTATTTCCCTGAAATACTCTCCTCCCCCTGCACAAATAACGCAGGGAACGGGATGCCCATCCGTCTTTATAACCATCCCCAATCAAATATACACAAGAAACTTCCTTTCCGCCACATTTTTTTTCTGCAATCCCCAGAAAAATTTCATCCAGCCGCTTTTTTTCCGCCTCATTCCAGGCTCCCCTTCCCATATCTTTGGCTTTTTCCGTTCCAACCCCTGTACCCGTTCCGTTTCCGCCATCCATCCTTGCAGCATTCCGTATCATCTCCCCGTACTCATCGATGGAAATCATCGCCACCATAGGTATCGCCCTTTTATTTACTTCAAAGCCGTAGACCTTCAGCCGCTCATTATCATAATCGCACAGCAGCACTTCATGGCTCCACAGTTCCTCCGGCTGGTGCAGCATATAATGATAATAGCTTTCCACATGGCTCTGGAAAAAAATCCTGTCTGTCTTCAAATTCAGGTTAACGGCTATCCGCGCAAGCACCTCCACCATTCTCCCATCCAGACAGTCCACGGTAAGCATCATCCCATCCAGCCATTCCACCGGGGCAATCAGGTTCATCAACGACAGGCTCCTTTTGATAAAAAGCGCCAGCAGCGCCACTGGGTCAAAGCTTTCGCCCCCTACATCCACCGGCTCCGCTCCCCTGGCCAGGCTCACCAGCTTTTCCACGGGAAAGCCCCCGCCCTCTTTCGCACACTTTACTGCTTCTTTCCCAAAGAGCCATTGATTCGTCTCCTTTTTCCGGCAAAGGACCATAGGAATGCTATACTGTTTCGTGCCGGCCACCACTGCCAGCGTCTCTATCTCTTCTTTATCCGAAAAGCAATAACTAATCTGGGCGTATTCATCATTCATATCATACCCGACTACAATCCCGCCCTTTTTCCTTTTCCTCATTCCATCTTTTTTTTCCAGCAGCATCTCCAACACCTCAATCCTTCAAAAGCCGGAATACCTTAGAAACCATATATTCCTTCTTATAATAACTCTCCAAAAGCCAGTCCAACGTATCATAATCATGGAGTGCCCCTGCCGCTGCAATATCATTAATCAGCTCAAAACGGTTTTCTTCCCTCCCATACAGAACCTCTCCCCGGCTCACAGAAGCGCTCTGGGTAAACTGTTTTTCCTCATCCAGTTCTTCCGTAATATAATACTGAAGTTTTTCCCCGAAAAAGAGAATAAAAGCTTTCACATACATACCGCCGTACATATCCCGCATTTCTTCCTGCCGGTAATCATCTTCCGTATATTTGCCGCGCTCAATCATATAGTGGATGACTACCCGGCTGCCCGGTTTCGTCCGATATTCTATAATGGTTTTATCCGCAAGCGTTTCTACTGCCGGAATTTTCCCCCCATATTCCTTAAAAAAGGCAAAATAAATGCCATCCTCCAGCAAATCTGTCAGGAAAAGCCCCGCAGCCCGCTCCGCCTTTGGTGTCATTTCCTCTTTATGCTCCGAAAAATATTTTAAAAAAGCCAGTTTGCATACTCTGTGCAGCCTTTCCCCCCTTTCATATACGCGCGCCGCATCCATAAACAGGAAAACATCCATGGGTTTTTCCTTTATAAAATAATCATATGCACACTGCGTCAGGAAAGCAGTCTCCACCTCCGGCTTTGCCCCTCCCGATACATAGGTTTTGAAAATTTCGGCACGTTCCCCTATATAGGCGCCGGAAAACATCGTCTGCACCAAAATACGCTCACATATTTCATAGGTTTCCACTTCAAAGGAAACGGCTGCTTTCCATATTTCTTCCAGCTGCCAAAGCATGCCCCGGTAGAAATGCACCAGATAAATAATGAGGTTGCTGTCATACTTGCCTTTATGAAAAGCATAATATACCATGTGGGTCATATATTTATTTTCCATAAACCCATCCCTCGATAAAAGCCGGCTGCACATGCGCATAACCGTTTTGACATCTACTCCGGAAACGCCGAAACGTTTTACCCATTGAAAGGCCTTATCGTGCATTCCCCTGATTACCATAAAACGTATGGCCTCGCCCCGCTCCCTGTAGGTCATCCCCTCCGGCTCCAGCCTTTTGAGATAATCTTCCAATTCCGCCAAATCATCCTGTTCATAATAATAATGGATTAATTTCAGGATAACCTCGTTCCTCCTCCTTCTGTCCATGGAGGGGGAAAATGCAATGCGGCGGAATTTATCCACATTTGCATAAGTAATTTCCAAAAAGGATTTATTGCTTTCACATAAATAAATATCCAACCCCGCATGTTCCGTCACATAAGGCATGGCCATCTGCAAAAGCTTTTCCGGCCTCATCATCCGTTCCAGCCTGAATACTATGCTGGCGCTATACCGGTTTCCCTCCCCATCCTCCAGAAACATCTTATACTCATCCCCATACAACGGAACAGCCCCCTGCCCATCGCTCATAGGATATTTGTATTCCTGGCCGCCAAAAGCATATTCCACCACCACATGGCGCATCTTCTTATTGTCCGTATACACCATATGGGTAAACAGCAGCGTCACAAGTATGCCTGCCCTTTCTTCGTTCAGCAGTTCCGGGGTGATAATATGGCGGTATAAATAAGCCAGATCTTTATTTATCCTGCCCTTTGACAGCTGCCTTACCACAAACTCCTCCATCTGGCTGCAAAATTTGATATAGTATTCCGGGGCTTCCGTTCTTTTTCTGTAAATATAAGCATAAAGAAATGCTGTTTTCCGATAATCCATCCCACTCTGATATGCAAAATACATCAATACCGCTTTCGGGATTTCTCCCATGTAGCCCTCCGGCAGAGCCATCATGTAATATTCATACAATTTCGTAATGCGAAGTTCCTGCTCCACCCCTAAACTGTACCAAGGAAAATAAACGCTGTCCGTCTTATTCCCTTTTATCAAAAGGGCGCAAATCGCCTGCAGCGTTTCGTCATCGGGAAATTCCTCATAATAATCTTTCAAAATAAAGAAAATCCTCTCCGAATACCCCTTCATCTTCTGCGCATGATATCGTACCTGGGCAAAAAGGTCCTGGGAAATCAACTTCCTCCTGGCTGCAAAATTCAGAACCTGCGTCTCAAACCTGCCTATCCCCATCAATAGGGTAGGGTTGATTTCCAGCAAATGCCAGGCTTCCATATATAAAATAGGGCTGGAACAGCCTTTCATAAACTGTTCCTCTAAAAGTTCCCACCGCCTGGCCGGGCTGTTTACATATTCCTCCCGCAAATACAGCATCAGCCACGCTATCCGCCAGTTATCCCTGTTAGCATTATATATCTGGCCTATCCTTTCCGAAACCCCTTCCACATAGTCTTCATCTTCATTATAAAGGGTAGTCAGGTACAAATAATAGCACCATACCTCAGGCTTGTATTCCCCCTCGTCGATAGCCGTTTTCAACCGCTCCATCTGCCACTTCACTTCATTAAAACGCCCCTGGGTAATCAAAAGCTGTGCCCGGAACAGGCCGGTCTGTATATCCTTCGTATCCAGCGCTGCCAGCCTTTCCACCAGCTTTTCCGTTTCGCCCATCCATACCCTGCTGCTTATCTTCTTTCCTCTAAAAGAACAATAGCATTCCATCAGTTCTGTCAGCAGCTTCTTTTTCTCCTTACGGGCAGCATGCAGACGCTGCCTGTGCACACTGCAGACAACCGTTACCGGGATCGTAATATCCAGGTAGGAATTTGTCAAATGAATACTGCCATAATTCCTGCCCCCATGGAGCCTGCTTCCATCCACATAGAACACGAGCCGGAATTGATTTCCGAGGAAATCATATTCCATCACCTTTTCATTGTCCAGCCTGAGGAAATCCCCTTCCGCTTCCAGTCCAAGAAACGTATACCCCCAGCCGCTTCTGCCGATGCTTATGCTGTGTTCGGACACCCCCACCGGGTCATCTATCAATACTTCCATCTTCTCCGGGACAAATTCTACCCGCTGCTTCTTATTCGTCTCCAGCAGGAACTCCTCCATGTTCTGCTCGTTTCCCGGTACAGCGGATAATCCTTTATATGCATTATAGTACTGCCTGTCAGCCCCCGCAGAAAAAATCTTTTTAAACTGGGGGGAATAGAATGCTTTCACCGCTTCCTCCCAGCTGGCTTTGGCCAGATTGGCAAAATGGAACATGTTCTTAATCGTTCCCAGGCTGGATTCCACCCTGTCGTCCTCAATTTCTATCCGATATGGCAGTTCATATTCCCCACAGTTGGAAATAATATAAAAATATCCGTCCAACGTCTCCCCTGCTGCCATCTCCATGGATGAAAAGCGGTAAGACACCTCCGCTTCCGCCCCCACAAACTCTTCCGTCAGGCATTCCATCTGTAGTTTGGAAGATACCATCCACCCTTCGGCTATCACGCCTTCGGGCGCAAAAATAGTGAAGAAACCTTCCGTCCGTTCCCCCGGTTTCAAAGAAAAATTCAAACTTTCCTGGGAAAATGCCAACTCGCCATAATCCATCCTCGCCTGGTCAGTATTCGTTTTCTCTCTATTCTTCCCGGTAGTTTCCGCTATTCCTTCCATACTAACCTCCATGCCACAGCTTTGCTATGACTCAAATCCGAAAGAAATGACTTAGT
>BLLT01000080.1 GCA_011958945.1 Lachnospiraceae bacterium
TAGTAACTTGTAAACTTACGCTAGTAAATAAAGGGAGGGAAATGCCTGCTATAGTTTTCGAAGATGGTTATTATACTATATATGAAATGGAAAATGAAGAAATGATTGGCTATATAATTGATTAATTAAAAAGTAAGTTATGAATACAATTTTGAGTTGGCTACTATTTTGCTGAGTAAAGATTGGCATTAAGGGATACATTAAGATTATATAGGGTTCATTTTTCAGAGGAAGCAGTACACGAAGGTGTAAGTGTAATAAGATTTCTTCAGATGCTATACCATTTTGAATTATGAGGATTGTAACAATAGGCTATATTTCTATTGCGAGTATCAAAAGTTAAGTCTCAATTTTTGATACTGCAATAGTCTGTTTTGCTTTTTGACCCGAGTTTCTCGCACTTTCGCATATAATCTCGACTATTGTTCTTTTGTGAAGACAGTGGTTTCTTTTTCTTATATTTCGTTCTTAATCTTAGGGTTCTCTTTCTGGAACCTTATATTCTTTAAGGGTGATAATTTTATCGTTTGATACTCTGAAAGGAAAAAGTTGTTTTCCCAAGTTGCTGAGCGGATTTTGATTAACGTTTTAATTGTGGGTACGAGGTTTCTTTGATATTATACAGAACCATGATCTGTTGCTTAAATTTCAGAGTGAAAGATTTTTGGTTTTTCGTCATGCTGAAAATCTCCTTTGCTCTTTCAATTGGTAGAATAGGTTGTTCAACTTCTCCGGTTCATACTTATATACTGACACCAATGATGTGATAGATATTATACATAGAAGAACAGAGGTATAAATGGTTTGAACAATATATTAAGAAATTAGGGTTGAATTTAGCGGACAAATGAAGTAAAGTATTTTGTAGATATAAAATTAAGGGCAGCACACTTGTGCGTCAATTTTACTGAAAGCTAAAAGGAGACCTATAATATATGGAAGAAAATAAGCTATTGTTTCTTAAGAAACCTGCAATTAAAGATATGGTTTTAATTGTGGTATTCCTCATCTTTTGTTGGCAAATTTTTATGCTGGGATATATTAATTTAACCCAGATGAAATATCATATAGGCTATGATTCCTCCAGCTTCTATTTAAAAGCAGTTCAGATGTGGGAACAGAAAACATTGTTTGTAAAAAATTGGGCTGAACAGACGAACTTGTATTTGGATACAACAGCGCCTTTAGCAGCCTTATTTTATGGCATAACTGGAAATGTTTTCTTTTCCTATGGACTGGCTAATTTTTTATGCGATATTGCAATTGTAGCAGTGGCATATGGTATATTGAAAAAATTAAATGTTAGCAAAATTGCTTCTTTGCTATGTCTCAATTTAATTATTTGCCCTTATTTTGCATATACGTTTAATAATGCGAACGATATAGGATATGCATCTTCAATTTTAACTTCAGGCAACTGGTATGGCGTGAGAATGCTGGTAATTTTACTGGTAATAAAAATTGTGATGGATTTTGAAGATAATAAAAATAATATTCTGTATATAGTTTGCTCTACGGTTTTGCTATTTCTTTGCGGATTATCCAGCGGGTATTATATTCTTGCTACAGTGTTAGTTCCGGTATTTGTATTTTTTATAATTAGGCTGTTCATAAGAAATGATATTAAAGTATTGTTCAGTAAATCAATTGTTTTTGCAATTTGTGAAAGTATTATGGTTGTGGCAGGAAAAGTAGTCGCAGGCAAGGTGCTTGGATTTAGTAGCATTGACAGCAATATGGTTTTAGTGGGCCTGTCTGATTTTTGGAAAAATATTGGGTCTATATTTTTGGGAATGATAAAATTGCTGGGCGGGTTAGAATTCAGTTCCAGTATTCAAGTTCTTACCAAAGAAGGGATTTCCTATGTTTTCGGATTATGCATATTTATTATATGTATCATCGCAGTAATCTATTTTATTATGACAGCTCTGAAGGATTATAATAAAAAAGCAGGGTGGGCATTACTATCTACGATAGCATTTTTTAATATAGCAATGTTTGTGGTTGTATATACGAGCTATGCGGAAAGTATTTTTGAAGTACGTTACTTATGTTCAATATTTATTATGTTTGCATTTATGGTTGCTTATTTTATTGACAGCCTGGATGACAGATTGATTTTAAAAGGCTGTGGGCTGGCTGTTTTGATAGTTAGTCTAGCAGGGAAAAGCTATTCTGGATATAAATACTTTAATGATTTAAAAATTGACTATGATATAATGGATGCTGTGGTGGAAAGCGTTCATGAAGAAGAAAGTCCGGTAGTATATATATGGAGCGAACCATATGGAATTGATGCACGTAATTTAAGGGTAATTGATTTAGAACGAAAGTATAAATATTTGGCTACTGCGTCAACGGCACACCGCTGGGGCGACTATACTTATTATGAAGAAAACAGCGAATGGGAAGGACCAACGGTATTGTTGTCTACGCAAGAAGAATTTGTACAGCTTCCGGTTTACTTACAGAATATTTATACATGGAAAGAAAAGATAGGGAATTTTGATATTTATACATCAGAAATTAATCGATTTGATTTGGTTAGCGGTATTTTTTCAGAGAACAAGAATATTGATTTTCCGTATTCCAGTGGGGTTTGGAATGCCAATGGGGAATTTGATGAAAACGGGGCATATGTTACAAATGGTACAGAAGGGCTGGCTATTTGGGGACCTTATGCGAATACGGAAGAGGGAACTTATAATTTTACGTTGAATTACGAAGTGGTTTCCAGTAACTCGGAAGAGGCCGGATACTTCGATGTCTATGTTAATTCTGAGACGGTAATGGGAAAGGAAGCAATGAAAAGTAGCGAGAATAGTGTTACAATAGAGAATGTGGTATTTAGTAATGATGAGGATAGATTCGAATATCGATGCAATATGAATGCGGGTGCAGTTGTAAAAATAAAAAGTATTTATATTGAGAAGATTGGATGATGCTGATAAATTGAGCAAATATATATGTTATGTACAAAAAGATCTGATTTGAGGTATTATAAAGTGGCACTAGAGCAGCTAATATGATAATATCAACATATACGAATAAGAAAAATGCAAATGGAGGGAACAAATTGAAAGTAGTAATACTAGCAGGAGGATTTGGAACGCGTATTAGCGAGGAAAGTCATTTAAAACCGAAGCCAATGATTGAAATTGGGGAAAAGCCAATACTATGGCATATTATGAAATTATATTCCCATTATGGGTATAATGAATTTGTGATATGCTGTGGATACAAGCAGCATGTGATAAAGGAATGGTTCGCAGATTATTATTTGCATAACAGTGACATTACATTTGATTTTACGGAGCAGAATCAAATGACAATACACAATAATGTGGCTGAGCCATGGAAGGTAACTCTGGTCGATACTGGTCTTCATACGATGACGGGTGGAAGGATAAAGAGAATACAGCAATATATAGGAGACAATCCATTTTTATTGACATATGGTGATGGAGTATCAGATATCAATATTGATGAACTGGTTAAATACCATGAAAATCAGGGTAAATTGGTTACTCTATCTGCTTATAATGTAGGGCAGCGTTTCGGTATATTGAACCTGGATGAGAGCAATAATATAACTTCTTTTAGGGAAAAATCTTCTAATGATGGAAGTTTGGTAAATATAGGGTTTATGGTATGTCGGCCAGAACTGTTTGATTATATTAAAGGGGATGACGTGGTACTGGAAAAGTATCCGTTGGAGACTCTGGCGGCAAAAGGGGAACTTACAGCATATAAACACGAAGGTTTCTGGCAATGTATGGATACGCAAAGGGATAAGCAGCAACTGGAGAATATGTGGGAATCTGGTAAGGCACCCTGGAAAATATGGAAATAGAAAATAGCGATGCGAAAAATGTAAAGAAATGAGGTTAAATATGTTCGAGAATAAATCAGAAAAAGAAGCAAGGCAGGAGATATTGGAAATGGTAGGGGAGTATTGCGATACTTTCCATAAAAAGAAAGCTTATGAAGAGGGAGACAGGATACCGTATGCATCAAGGGTGTATGACCATGAGGAAATGGAGAATCTGGTGGACAGTGCTTTAGAGTTCTGGTTGACCTCTGGCAGATATACAGAACAGTTTGAAAAAGGATTTGCTGAATATTTAGGTGTAAAATTTTGTAGTGTAGTGAATTCCGGGTCATCGGCTAATCTGATTGCTTTTATGACTTTGACCTCTCCTTTGCTAGGGGAACGGGCAATTAAACGTGGTGATGAGGTAATTACTGTGGCTGCAGGCTTTCCGACTACAGTGACCCCATATATTCAGTATGGCGCGGTGCCTGTTTTTGTAGATGTCACTATTCCGCAATACAATATTGATATAGAACAGTTAGAGATGGCTTATTCTGCCAAAACAAAGGCTGTAATGATTGCACATACTTTGGGCAATCCATTTAATTTACAGGCGGTTAGGGACTTTTGCAAGAAATATAATCTCTGGTTGGTGGAAGATAATTGCGATGCTTTAGGGTCAACTTATATGATAGATGGGGAAGAAAAGAAGACAGGTACTATTGGTGATATAGGAACCTCCAGTTTCTATCCTCCGCACCATATGACAATGGGGGAAGGCGGGGCTGTATACACGAATAATTCGCTATTAAATAAGATTATTCGTTCTTTCAGAGACTGGGGACGTGATTGTGTATGCACATCGGGACAGGACAACCTATGTGGACATAGATTTGACAAACAATATGGAGAACTGCCTTTTGGATATGACCATAAATATGTATATTCGCATTTTGGATATAACCTGAAAGTGACGGATATGCAGGCAGCGGTTGGTTGTGCCCAGTTGAAGAAATTCCCAAGCTTTGTAGAGCGTAGACGCTATAATTTTGATAGATTAAAAGGACAGCTTTTGGATGTGCAGGATAAAGTTATCCTTCCGGAGGCCTGTGAAAACTCTAATCCTTCTTGGTTTGGTTTCCTGATTACATGCAAGGAGGGCATTGACAAGAATAAAGTGGTACAGTATGTGGAAGGGAAGGGCGTACAGACCAGAATGCTTTTTGCCGGTAATCTGATAAAACAACCATGCTTTGATGAGATGCGTGCGAGCGGACAGGGATACCGTATTGTAGGAAATTTGGAAAATACAGACAGAATTATGAAAGATACTTTTTGGATTGGCGTATATCCAGGGATGACAGATGAGATGATTGACTATATGGCAAAAGTAATTAAAGAGGCTTTGGCATAATTTGCTATAGTGGAAAAAGGTGTAAAAATGAGAGCAATAGTGACAGGAGCAACGGGATTTGTAGGGAAAGAATTGGTTAGGGAATTGACTAGTAATGGGATAGATGTACTTGCAATTGTTCGGAATAGCAAAAAGATTCCTGAAGCGTGGAAAAATACAGCCCAAATCCAACTACTTTATGGCGATTTGCATAAGCTGGATGAGATTGATATATCTAGTATTAAGGATGTGGAGTTTTTCTACCATTTAGGATGGTTTGGTACATCAGGGATGGAGAGAGCGGATATTGATGGTCAATTGGAAAACGTTAAATCAGCCTGTGAGGCAGTACGGCTCTGTAAGAAATGCGGATGCAAAACCTTTATAAATGCCGGCAGTATTATGGAATATGAAGTGGTGAAGCTTATGACTTCAGGGAACTATGTACCAGGAATGTCCAATATCTACAGTACGGCAAAGCTGACAGCGGATTTTATGGCCAGGACGTTAGCGAATGCTCTGCATCTTAAATACATTAATGTTATTATTTCTAATATATATGGGGCAGGGGAGAAGTCGGCACGTTTTTTAAATACAACATTAAGAAAAATGTTAAAAAATGAGCCGGTGCCGTTGACTCATGGAAATCAAATATATGATTTTATATATATAACAGACGCGGTAAAAATGATATGTGCAGCAGGAATAAATGGGAATAGTAATGAAAGTTATTATATTGGCAATTCGGTGCAAAAACCTTTAAAAACTTTTATAGAAGAAATGAAAGAGATTGTAAGAAGTGAATCGGATTTACATTTCGGGGCTGTACCATTAACAGCGCCAACGCTTGGATATAATGAGTTCGATACAGCTAAGGTGGAACGCGAATTGAGGATTAGCCCATCAATTGATTTCAGGGAAGGAATACTAAAATTGAAAGAATATATTATGGGAGAGAACGATGAATAGTAATTTCGAGTTTAAAGATGGTGATTTACATGGCGTTAAAATCATCAAGCCGTTTTATATGGAAGATAATAGAGGTTATTTTTTAAAGAGTATAGAGAGGGATGTTTTTAAAGAAGTGGGGATAGAAGCAGATATTTATGAGGATTTCGAATCCCTTTCAAAAAAAGATGTAATCAGAGGCTTACATTTTCAGACCCGGTGTCCACAGATTAAGATAGTGAGGGCTATTAGGGGAAGGATTAAGGATGTGCTTGTAGACCTTCGCAAGGAATCGGCTACTTTTGGGCAAAGTATGGCAATAGAACTTTCCCAGGACAATCATTTGAGCGTATTGGTTCCGGCGGGCATGGCACATGGCTTTCGGGTTTTGTCAGAAGAGGCCTTGGTTTCATATAAATGTATTGGTAAGTATTTGAAGGATTTTGATTCAGGAATAGTCTGGAATGATAAGGAACTGGGGATTGATTGGGGGATAGATGAACCAGTGGTATCGGAACGGGATAAAAAGCATATGACTTTTGCACAGTTTAAGGCTGAGTATGGCGGTTTATGATAGGAGAGGAACACAAATGAAGTCAATTAGCATTGTTGTACCTACTTATAATGAAGAGAAAAATATTAAAGATATCTATGAGCGTATTACAGGATTATTCAATAATGAGTTGAAAAATTATGAACTGCAATTATTGTTTATAGATAATTTTTCTCAAGATGCAACCCGTATGTTAATAGAAGAATTAGCAGAGAGGGATAAGCGAGTACAAGCGATTTTCAATGCTTCAAATTTTGGTTTTACTAAATCCACTTTTTATGGACTGACACAGGCAGAGGGGGATTGTGCAGTGCTTATATTTGCGGATATGCAGGACCCGCCGGAGGTGATACCGCAGTTTGTAAAGGAATGGGAAAACGGATATAAAATAGTTGTGGGTATTAAAAATAAGAGCAAAGAATCTAAAATTAAATATTTTTTGAGGGCTTGTTATTATAAATTTATAAGTGCGATTTCTGAAAATTCACATATAAAGCAATTTGATGGATTTGGACTTTATGACAGGGATTTTATTAGAGTTTTGCGTAAATTAGATGACCCGCTGCCTTATTTGAGAGGCATTATTGCGGAAATAGGCTATAGACGGAAAGAAGTTTATTATGAACAGGAAGCTCGAAAAAAGGGAAAAAGTAATTTTAATTTTTTCAGATTGTACGATTTAGCAATGCTGGGAGTGACTTCTTCTTCGAAAATTTTAATGCGTTTTGCAACTCTGATAGGGGGAATAACTGCTGTAGTAAGCTTAATAGTTGCGTTGGTTACTTTTATTTTGAAATTTATTAATTGGGAATCATTTAATGTGGGCATGGCAGCAGTTGTTATTGGAATATTTTTTATTGGGGCAGTTCAGTTGTTCTTCTTAGGGCTTTTAGGAGAATATGTTTTGAACATGAATACGAGAATTATGCGTCATCCTTTGGTGGTTGAGGAAAAAAGGATTAATTTGAAGCGAAATGATGACGAGAAGGATGAGGAGGGAACATGAAAAAGAGGAAGCAGCTGGCAGATGAGAAAGCATTATTGAGTCAGTCGGTATGCTAAATACAGAACTTAGATTGTTTGACATACAATTTTTTGCATCTCCTTTTTTTACTTATTAAATAGCTGGATAAAAGTATTCAGTTATGCTAATACTTTATGTTTATTGCTTTATTTTTAATGCTTTTATATTGAGCCATTTGGGAGTTAAAAATAAGTGCATTATTTTTTTATGGCGTTAGCCTTGATTTTGCCACTTTCTATTAATTATTATGATATTGGATTAGCGGGTGGGTTTTATATTACTAAGTTGCTTATGGAAGCTTTATATTTGGCTTTATTTTATCGCCATGCAAGGAAACTTGAAGATGGTAAAAAAATTATGTACTGTTTGCTTTGGCGATGTTGATAGCACTTGTATCTGGAATTAAAGGAATACGTTTTACATTGGTTATTCACATTCCGTTACTTATAAGTTGTGGATTATTGTGGATGAAGGAAATGTATGATAGAAAAGAAGTAAAATTATTAACAAACATGGGGGGGGGTAAAATCTAAGTTATCTATTAGCGCGTTATTATTATTAATTAGTAATGGAATGGGATATATTTTAAATCAAAAATATTTTTCAATAAAATATAGTTTTTATTCATATGAAGATATTACTTTTGGAAACTTAGATAATCCGAATTTGTTTGCCAGAATAGGCGATAAAATTACAGGGACTTTTCATGTATTAGGATACAGTTATGGAGTTCCAGTATTTTCCTTGGAAGGGATAAAAAATGTATTAATTGTGTTGGTAGTTATTATATTCATTTACTGCTGCTGTAATATTATAAAAAATTGTAAAGACTATTCTTCCATTCAGTTAAATGCAGTAATTTTTGTTATTTCTTCTATTCTTTTTAATTTATTTATTTTTATATTAACGGACAATTTTGTGGCCAGATATTTTGTTCCGGTTATAATATGGATAATTATTGTATTTGCAGCTTATTTGAATCGAAAAGCAGAATTATTATGGGAAAAAATAGTTAAATTAGGGATTGGGGTAGTACTAGCTTTTTATATGTTTATAGCCTGTATGCATACGGTACAGTGGGTAGAAACGATAAAGGCGAATGATCATAGGATGGAAGCCATAGCGTTTTTGAAAGGTAATAATTATAGTTTTGGATATTCCACTTATTGGAATGGGAATATTGTTACTGCACTTACGAATGAGGAAGTGGAACTGGCAAATATTTTGTCACCAGAAACTATGGATTATTATATGTGGAATACTAATAAAGAATATTATGTTGAAGGATATCATAGCAGGAAATGTTTTATTATATTAACCAGTGATGAAGTAGAGCAATATGCAGAATGTCCGGTTATTTTAGGTGGAAATATAGTGTATTAGGATGATTTTTTTACGGTGTTCGATTATGATAGTGTAGATTTTCTGCTTGGAATTGCTGGAAAGGGATGATGCTGGAAAGGTTTACTATATATAATATAATATAATTGCCGCTTTAGGGATAAAAAAATGAATATATTATTGTAATACGAACAATATGATGTAAAATCAAAAAAGATACGAGGAGTAAATTGAATGAAAAATGCATTGGTAACGGGAATTGCTGGGCAAGATGGTTCCTATTTGGCAGAACTCTTGCTGGAAAAAGGATATAATGTATATGGGATTATGCGCAGGAAAGCTGTAGTAGATTATGGGAATGTAGTGCATATTAAGGATAAAATCCATTTTATTTATGCTGATATGACGGATGTGGTATCTTTGATTAATGCTATGAAAATATCGCAGGCCGATGAGGTATATAACCTTGCGGCGCAGTCTTTTGTAACCACATCGTGGGAGCAGCCGTTGGCGACGGCGCAGATTGACGCATTGGGAGTAGCCAATATGCTTGAGGCCATACGTATTGTGAAGCCTTCTTGCCGTTTTTATCAGGCTTCCACATCTGAGATGTTCGGTCTGGTACAGGAAATCCCTCAGCGAGAGACTACGCCGTTTTATCCCAGAAGCCCTTATGGAGTGGCAAAAGTGTATGGGCATTGGATTACGAAAAATTACCGTGAAAGTTATGGATTGTTTGCATGTAGCGGTATTTTATTTAACCATGAGAGCGAAAGACGAGGGAAAGAATTTGTTACTCGTAAAATAACCGATGCGGTGGCAAGGATTAAGCAAGGTGTACAGGATTATATAGAACTGGGAAATATGGATTCGAAAAGGGATTGGGGTCATTCTAAGGATTATGTGTACGCTATGTGGCTGATGCTACAGCAGGATAAGGCGGACGATTATGTAATTGCGACTAATGAGACACGCACAGTCCGGGAATTTTTGGAGACGGCTTTTGCAAAAGTGGGCATTTCTGTAGAATGGACAGGCTTCGGAGTGGATGAAGTAGGAATGGATAAGGAAACGGGGAAAGTAATTATCAAGGTAAATAAAAAGTTCTTCCGTCCGGCTGAAGTAGACATTTTATTAGGGAATCCAGAAAAGGCAGAGAGTGTGTTGGGATGGAAAAGGGAGATTTCATTTGATGAATTAGTGGAACGTATGGTTAAGAATGATATGGAACTAGTGAAAAGGGAAATTGCATATAATAATTTATAATTTTATGATTAAAAAGCTATGATGAAAAGGAAATTGCAAAAGATAAATAAAATCCTGATTGGCGAAAAAAATATGTTTAGAACAGGAAATTTTGCAATGTAGAGAAATGGGCAAAGCGTATAGTGAAGGGAGTATTATGTTCTATATTTTGATTGCAGTTTTATATGTTAGTGTTATCCTTATAATGGCAGTAGTTAATTCACAGCATATTGGTTATGATATTCCCCAAAAGATGTCGAGGTTGCAAAATCATAAGAAAAGCATAGAAATGGATAAGATAAAGAAAACACGTTCTATGTGGGATAAATAGGGAAATGGCATTTAATGTGTTATAAAAAATAGAGGAAAAGGGGCTGTTGTAAAATGGCATATATACACAGTATGGGATGATTTTTGGGAACATTTTAGCCATATATTGTGGAATTGCTGAATACCGCAACAGCCCTTTTCTATGGTGATGGATATGAAAAGAACAATGATTATAGGAGCTGCGGGATTTGTAGGCGGCTATTTGATAAACTGTTTAAAACAAGAGTGCGGAATGGAAGTATTTGCCACCAAACTACAGCATGAAAAAATAGAAAACAGTTTTGCACAAATTTTCGACTTGGACATCATGGACAAAGAAGCCATTGTCTCCCTTCTCTTCGAAGTCCGCCCTGACTACATCTTCCACCTGGCGGCCCAAAGTTCCGTAGGCTTGGCCTGGAAGAACCCCGGCCTGACTATAGATGTAAACATTAAAGGCAGTGTAAATGTAATGGATGCCATCCGGGAACTTTACTACAAGCCCAGGGTTCTGCTTATCGGTTCCGGAGAAGAATATGGCCACATCAAAGCAGGGGAAACGCCAATCGGGGAGTCAAATATGGTAAGGCCAGGCAACATCTATGCGGCCACAAAAGCCTGCCAGAATATGATAGGGAATATTTATGCCAGAGCTTATGATATGGAGGTGATGATGGTGAGGGCCTTTAACCATATAGGCCCAAATCAGGCCCCCATGTTCGTGGTAGCAGATTTCTGTAAACAGGTGGCAGAAATCGAATTGGGGATAAGAGAACCGATAATGTATGTGGGGAATTTGGAAGCAAAACGGGATTTTACAGATGTTCGGGATGTGGTTCGGGCCTATGTACAGCTGGTGGAACAGGGAATTGCCGGTGAAACTTATAACGTAGGCAGCGGACATGCCATAGCAATCAGAGAAATACTGGACAGGATTATAGCCATGTCGGACTGCAATATTGCGGTGGAAATTGACGCCAATAAGCTGCGTCCGGTGGATGTGCCGATTATTGAGGCGGATATTTCCAAGATTAAGGCTTTGACCGGATGGACACCGGAGATATCTTTGGAGCAGACGATACGGGAAACGTTGGACTACTGGCGGGAGAGAGTCTGTGGAGCGATACCGGAATGACAACTGCATAATAAAAGTACAGTATTATAATGAATGAATCGATGAAAATATAGCAAGGAATCAGAATTGTAACATATCATCAGAAACATATAGGAGAATAAGGATATTATGGCAGAAGAAAGAATTCTATTTTCAGTAGAAGGCATAACAGAATCGGAAAGGATACTTCATACCCCGGGGGAATTTGCAAAGAAGCACCTTCTATATGTGCAGGAAGTGGGCACGCTGAAAAGCCTGCAGTCGCACAAATCCCAGCGGGAAAAGTTGGATTCCTTCTTGTTCGTAGGCGTATTGGATGGAATGGGAACGATTACCACAGGCGGAGAAGTGCACCGGATGAAAAAGGGCAGCTGTGCCCTTTTAAACTGTATGGAGCGCTATACCCATGAAAGCAGCAAAGAAGCCCCCTGGGAGTTGATGTGGGTACATTTTAACGGAAATATGGCAAGGGCATATTTTGAGTTATTTATGGAACACAACGGACAGAAAAACATATTCGAGCCGGCTCAGACAAGGGAACTGCGGGGCTGCATTGAGCAGTTAATGCAACTGCAAAAAGAAAAGGACCTGGAATCGGAACTAAAGAGCGGTGAAATCCTCTTAAAGCTGGTAAACGAGTGCCTTTTTGCCGTTATGCGCCAGGGCAGGGAAGGCCAGGAAAAATATAAGAAAATCTGTAACGAAATTAGGGAAAGCGTAAACCGGAATTACCAGGATGGGGAACTTCTTGTAAAATATGCGGATAAGTTTGGGATGGACGAAGAGGAACTGGATGCCTGTTTTGAGAAGACATATGGGATTACGCTGCGGGATTACATTGTGAACAGACGTTTCACAGCGGCCAAGGAACTGCTCCGTTTTACGGCCAAGCCGGTGAAGGAGATTATAGAAGAATCAGGAATCCGGAATGATGACCTGTTCCGGCGGCTGTTTAAGGACGGGGAGGGGATGAGTGCGGAAGAGTACCGGATGAAGTGGTCGCAGTGGGTGAAATGATGCTGTTTCACATATGGTGAAAAATAATCCTCTATTAGTGAAATGCAAGCGCGCGTATTAATGGCCGTATTACACGATTAGTGAAATAAAATACACATAGAGTGTAGATGCAACCAATATTTTTTGCAGTATATGAATAGTTCGATTTTAGAACAAATATAGATATAATGGGGAAAATATGTATTTTACAAATTCTTTGGAATCAGCGTTTCAGTATTGGACAACATCAAGTGTAAAAAATATGATTTCATTTGTAAAAAGTGCTCATTCGTTATTAAATGATAAAAAAATGCAAAAATAGAGAAAAAAGTGCTATTCATAGACATTGCTTATTTTTTATGAAGATGAAAGCAGTGAAGACAATTTGATGATGTGGCTTCTGGGCAGGGGGCTGGCGAAAAGCATGGCAGATTTATAAGCAGAAATGGCAGCGTTGGCGGCGGGGTTGACCATGATGACGGTTCATATGACTGGGTAAAAGATGTGTAATTTATTTCCGTGAGCAACGAGCCAAGTGCCATATTCCGTCTTGGGAAATGCCGCGAAGGGCTGCAAAGAAATAGGTAGTTCCTCTCATTAATGCTTGATTTCACTATAGATGAAAAAGTATTCATATAATGTGTAACGCCAAATGCGGCATTTATACATATTTCACGATTAGTAGAAATATATACACTATATGTAAATGCGCACGAGAAATATAATATACAAATAGGAATGTGCTGTAGGATATTAGAAATATATCGGTGGGATAAAATTCACATATAGTGAAATGAATTTAACGATTAGTGTAAAAACAATTTATTTTGGTGAATAATCCGGGATGAAATCCATCATCTGTCCGGCATTTGTAAACGGGGGATAGTGAGTACCTCGACTTCGAGGGAAAAATGTGTGACAATAGACTATATTTCTATCACGGTATGGAAAGTTAAGTCTCAACTTGTGATACCGACATCGGGAGGTAAGTCTATGGGTTCAGAAATAACCATGGTGGCTGGGCAGTGCCATTGATTATTCTTGTGCGATGAAATCGAACTTCCGGAGAAGCCATTCATCCAGAATCAAGGCAACAAGGTTGGCATACTTAGCCATGATTTTTTTGTAGCTGCCATCTGTCCGTGCCATCTCTAAGTCCATAAGCAGATCAGGAAGGCGGACATACTTGGTATTGAAATACTGCTTACAAGCCTTCATGCCAAAGGAGCAGGCCATGTAAGTTTTACCACAGCCTGTAGCGCTGGCAATAAAAAGATTCCGATGTTCAGATATATATCCGCAAGTGGCAAGTCTGCGAATCAATCCCTTGTTCAAGCAAGATTGAGAAGCCCCATTGACAGAAACAATATGGTGAATGTTTTTTTTCAGATGTCACAAGACTTTCAGTTCATCTATTGGTGTAGAGTACTTGAATTGCTTTGTATATCATGATATGATAAATAAAAAGTTACTATTTTGGTAATAAATATTCAAAAAAGGAGGGTGCGCTTATCAACTTAATTGAAAGTGCAGATAATCTTAAAGATATAGATGAATTGCAGATATATCATTTACATCCTCTGCATGGACAACGAGAAGGCCAGTATGCCTTGGATGTGGCAGGAAGAAAAGCGGGGTACCGCTTAGTCATTATTCCGCTAGATGCCGATGGAAATGAATGGAAAGAAAAAGATGTAAATATTGTTTATAAAGCAACAGAAGTAATTAGTGCGTGGGAGGTGTCTAATCACTATGAATAAACTGGAATATCAAGAGTTGATTGCATTTCACCCTGGCTATTATGTGAAGGATTATATTGATGAGCAGGGCATTACCCAAGAAGAATTGGCAAAGCGTCTTCAAACTACTCCAAAGTATATAAGTGATTTGGTGAATGGAAGAATTAATTTGACTGACGAAATGGTATTAAAACTTTCTATTGTATTTGGAACATCAACAAAATTGTGGTTGAATTTGAATCAATAATTTATTGAAAAGAAATTAGAAATTGAGAAAAGAATTAGAATAGATCAAGAATGTGAACTTGCAAAAAAACTTGATTATAAGTTTTGGGTTGAGTTGGGCTTGGTTAAGGCAACAAGAATTACAGCAGAAAAAGTACAGGAACTTCAAAGATATTTTAAAGTATCTTCGCTTAGTGTACTTAGTCAAAGGGATTTTCTTGTTCAGTACAGAACGAGCGTTTCTGAAGTGACAGATGTTAATGTAATTAATGCAAATGCTTGGGTACAAACAGCAATTAACTTGGGTACACAAATAGAAGCGGGACCATTTGATAAGAAAAAACTTTTAGAGGCAATTCCGGAAATCCGCAGCATGATAGTGCAGAATCCTAAGGATTTTTATCCTAGCGTAAGTTTACAAGTTACAAGGC
>BLLT01000081.1 GCA_011958945.1 Lachnospiraceae bacterium
GCCCTGTCCGGCGCGACTTTGGCGACCTCGCTTTTCCGCAAGGCGAGGAACTTATTCCCCATATAGATGCCCTGCGCCGCATCCTGTTATCTTCTCCCAGAGGGAATCGGACAGCTTGGATGATGCCTTTCCTGCTGCAGTGCTTTTCGCATGATGGCTTTTTGCCATTCCCATTATATCCATTTCAATCGCCTCTCTCTGTTTTGCCGAAAAACCGGGGATGCCTGCCCTGCCTTGTCAGGCTGTGGCTTATTGATGGTATGCATCCACATTCACTAAATCCCAAAATGTATCATAAATTTCTTCCTGCTGATTGCATCCTGTATTTTATCCGCCAATTCCCTCAGATGAACGTCCTCATTGATTCGTTTGTCAGATAACACAATATCCTGAAAACCTGGCAATGACTCAGGCGGTATCAATGTAATCCCCCACCTCGCAAGCCCAAATTCCGGGCGGTCAAGACTGTGAAAATATGTCTTTAATAAAACCAGCTTATTCCACCATTTATCTATATAAACATCATCATCAATACAAACACATTGATATTTCTTCGGATCATAGGAATACTCCTGTGTTTCCCTTATATCCTCAATTATCCCAAATTCTGCCTTAATCATTTTTCCGCCTATTCCTTATAACCTACAACAACAATTACATTTCCATCTTTCAAAATGCAGGTAACAGCCTTCCCTTCCCCTATAAGCTCTGCGCTACTACTGAGAATATTCTTATCTGCATTATCATTTCCAGTAATACCTTATATTCCCCTTCATATGTGCCATTGAGATGCTTAATGAATATCTGCTCCAATCCCCCTATGCTTATTTCCTTTGCAGGCAGCCAAGAAAACACATCTAAAACTGTCATCCTATCGCTCTTCACTTATATATTTTCTCCCCGATTTCCCAATCTGCCGGAAAACCGGGGATGCCCGCCCTGCCTTGTCAGGCTATGGCTTATCGGAGATGTTCAGCCGTAATATCCATTGGTCCTCATCCTTAAAATTATTTACTGTTTATCTCACCTGCGAAATAGGGTGTAAAGGTTATATCTGTATATCCAATGTGCTGCCCAACTTCAGTCTTTGTCCATAAACGCATCAAACGCGCTTAGAATTTTCTTATACGATACATAGCCCGCAAGATTGTGACATTCATACTGCATCTTCATCATTTCTTCCGCAATGGCATAGAAATTCTTCTTTTCAGCAAAAGCAGTAGAAAAACTTTCCGTTCCCTTTTCCGCCCCTGCCCCTATCCTTAATGCAGATATGCTGTCCAGTTTCTTCTCGTCCACCAAGTACGCCGCCAGCGCATCTATTTCTGTTCTTGTCGCATTTGAAAGGGAAGGAAATCTTTTCCTTTTCTATAAAAATCCAAAAACAGGTCTAAAGTTTTTTCCCATTCGTCCGATATAGGGGCGGCACAAACGCAAACCGCCGTGTAAGCATATTAACCGATTCCCCCGCTTTCCAAGTAATTTCCCTTATCAGACCGCCGCATATGGCGGATGATTACCATAGTGCGGCGGTTCGTCTTTTGTAGTATTATCTGGCATTCAGTTCCACCAAAACAATCTCCGGGCGGTTATTGAAACGCAGTGGTATGATGCTGTTTCCAATACCACGGCTGACCACCATGTTCGTGCCGCCGTCTGTATACAGCCCGGCATCATACTTAGGGAATAAACCCTGATTAGGAGCAATCACTCCACCGATAAACGGCAGCCGGAACTGGCCGCCATGCGCATGGCCTGCAAAAACCAGATTAATGCCGCAGTTTACATACGTTTCAAACAGTTCCGGCCTGTGTGAGAGCAAAATGGTATACCCTCCTTCACCGTTATCCAGATTTCTCAATTTCGTACCGACCATAGCAGGAACTTCACCAAACATATCCCCCTTGACCGTAAAATCTGGATCATCCAATCCAAGCAGTGCTATGTTTTCCCCATTCCGCTCTAAGAAAACGGCTTCATCTTCCAGCACGATAACCCCCGCATCTTCAAGCCCGGCTTTCAGGGTGTCATATTGGGAACTGGCAGCTTCATGGTTTCCTGTCACAAAATAGGTTGGGGCAATCCTAACGGACTCCTGCGCAAAGCCAAGTGCTATCCCTGCATCCGTGTGACTGGAGTCTATGAGATCCCCGGTTATCACAATAATGTCCGGCTTACTTTCGGACAGTAGTTTTAATAATTCCTCATTGCCATCGCCAAATTCAGCGTTATGCAAGTCTGATACCTGCGCTATCCGGAAGCCTGAAAATGCGGCAGGGATACGGTTACTTGAAACCACAATCACATTTACCATCAGTGCTTTATTGCCCCATACCGTCCAAACTGCAAGGATGGCAAACAACATTATGGATAGGATGGTATTTCTTTTTATTGGTACTATTTTCTTTCTACTAATTCCGGCATTTTTCATTTTTTATGTTTTTTCTTGATGATATGGACTACCACAGCAATAACAATAACTGCGATAATGACACCAAACAGCGGCAGCCATGTATCAACGATACTTTGAAATACAGCATCCCATTTAATATTTTCCGGCATATTCTTTATTCCTCCATTCGTTTATTCTGATGTTCTACTACCATCCGCTTGCAGGACAGATAAGTGGCAAGGAAGTAGCCCCCGTATACCACAAGGAACAGTACAACTGTAAAAACCATGTTGGTTGAAATATGGATGTTCATAAATTCCTCTACGATTTCCATTGCTTTTCCCATCAGGACGGCAGAAAAAATGCCTGCCACTGCAAGCGGAGCCGCAAAGAAGATTGCTGTCTGAGACAGCAGGGTGCGGTTAATCTGTTCTTTCTTTGCCCCCAGCTTTTGGAGCAGGCCGTAACGGTAAATATTATCGGTTGTTTCCGTAAGCTGTTTCAAAGCCAGCAATGCGGCACAGATCAGCAAAAATATCAGGCCGATATAGCAGCAGAGGAATGAAATCAACGCATTTAATCCATAGAACATATCATACATCATGTTCTTTTCCGCATAACGATAACCGTGGGTATCATCCAACCCTATCGGGATCATTTTCTGCAAAACCGCATCCGAATCAGCATCTGGCCGGTATTGTACCAAAAGCACATTTACATCTTTCGTAAGACTGTGAGCAACCGCATCCGGAACAATCAGCGTTCCCCGGTCATTGTTCCCGACAGAAGTCATAAAGTAGGTTTCCTCTAAAACCGTATCCGATGCCCTTTGCAAAGGAATTCCTGCCAGCACTAAATCCGCATGGCTTTCCAATGCTTTTTCCACATACTGAAAAGTTCCCTTGTAATTACAGTTCAGCAGGTATTGATTTTCTGTCAATGCCACAGGTTCTTTTCCCTGCATTTTAAGGGCGCGGTTAAAATCCGAAACAGCAAGTACAGAAACACCGCTGTCTGAAATTCCTTCGTCAATGGGCCACAGTTCCACATTCTGACCTTCAAACAAACTGCCATAAGTAAAATCTGCTTCATAAATGCTGATCTGCTCCATATTCTCCGCATAGCCGGATAAGTCGGCATCTTTAGATGCTAGATATTCCAAAATGCTGCTGTCGCCGTCCATGCTGACATTTGACAGCACATTCAAGTCATAGGGTGTGGCAGACCCGGACAGTTCATTCATGGCAAGCGCGGTGCTTACACCAACCGATACAGCGCAGATCGTCACTGTGAGCAATCCGCAGACAATCGTCATTAAAAAAACGTTCGTGCGGATTTTACTGCCAATCTGACGGACGAGGAATGTGTTCAGCCCCCTCAAATAAACGTTACTATTTGCCCGGAGTACCTGGACAAGCACAGTAGACAGGGAATAGAAAAAGAGGAATGTCCCTGCCGCAAGCAGGATGCCCGCCACCTGAAAAGACCGGTTCTCCCGTGAGGGCAAAATACCATTTCTGTAGAACATCCCCCCGGAAGACAGGATGCAGGCCAGGGAAACCAAAAACAGCAGCACGGGCAAAAGGCGGCTCCGATTTTGTGATGTTTCATTTTTCCTGCCGGCTGTCAAAAGGTCAATCAACTGTACACTGGAAACAGACCATACATTAAAGGTCATGACAAGCAGGAAAATAACCGTAAAACATAAGGCAGTCTTCTGAAAAGCTCTCACTGAAAAGACAAGCCGGAACTTTGACAGTTCAACGGCAAACAGTTTTAAGGCGACTAAGGATATTCCCTGCGACAATGCAATGCCGAGGCATAGGCCTGCCACAAGCGCGATCACCCCAACGCAAAATGTTTCCCCTGCAAATATCCGGGAAATGCGGCCCTTTTTCATGCCAAGAACCATATAGAGGCCCAGTTCTTTTTTTCTCCGCTTCAGTAAAAACTGGTTCGCATAAATGATCAGGAACGCAAGGACAACGGCAATCAGCACTGTCAGGGTAGAAAGCAGGATGCCGAGCTGGTCATACAAAAGCGTCTTTGTCATACCCATTTCTGAAAAAGCCGGCTGGTCTGAAATGGAATTAAATGCGTAAAAGACACTTACTGAGATCATAAGGGTCAAAAAGTAGATCAGGTAATCCCGGATATTCTTCCTCACATTTTTTATAATCAGTTTACAAGAGGTCATTCTGCTCACCTCCCAAAACGGAAACCACCTCCAGAATCTTAGCAAAAAAGTCTTTCCGGCTGTCAGCGCCACGGTTCAGTTCGTTAAAGATTTTCCCATCCTTGATAAAAAGGATGCGGTGGCAGTAGCTTGCAGAAAAGGCGTCATGCGTTACCATGAGGATCGTAGCGTCAAGGCGTTCATTCAGCTCTGTCAGCATGGTCAGCAGCATCCGGGAGGAATTGGAATCCAAAGCGCCGGTCGGTTCATCGGCCATGACCATTGCAGGGTCTGTCACCATTGCCCTTGCCGCCGCCACACGCTGCTGCTGCCCTCCCGACATCTGGTAGGGGTACTTGTCCAGTACCCCGCAGATTCCAAGAGCCTCTGAAATCTGCCGCACTTTCCTTTGAATCTCTGCCGGCTTTACCCCTGCGATAGATAACGAGAGGGAAATATTTTCGTAAGCGTTCAGCGTGTCCAGAAGGTTAAAGTCCTGAAAAATGAAACCCAGTTTCTTCCCGCGGAAATCCGCAAGCTGTGAGCCGTGCAGAGCGGTAATGTCTTTCCCGTCTACAAAAATATGCCCGCTTGTTACCGTATCAATCGTTGAGATACAGTTTAAAAGCGTCGTCTTTCCGGAACCGGAAGCGCCCATAATACCCAAAAACTCACCTTTGCAGACCTGAAAGGAAATATGGTCTACGGCCTTTGTCAGGCTGCCCTTGTTGCCGTAATATTTTTGGATATCATCTACTTGTAAGATTGCATCGTTCATCGTATGTTTGTCTCCTTTCCAAAAGGGTAATCCCTATTGCAACCCTAATCTACCATACTGCCTTGAAACCTGCCATTATTTTAGATTACATTTTCATTACCAAAATGTAAGGAAACAACAGATGCCAGGCTTCGCCAGACATCTTTATGTTAAGCAAAAAGGCGGGTCATAATCCCGCCTCCTGCAAGTAACTTTCCTGTGGAAAAGACAAAATGACTGTCGTTCCCTGTCCCAGATCACTTTGAATGGTAATTTCCATGTTCATTTTATTGCAGAGTTTTTTGCAAAGGTACAGGCCGATTCCCGTAGATTTGGAGTAATGGCGGCCGTTATCCCCGGTAAAGCCTTTATCAAAAACACGGGGCAGGTCTGAAGGGGAAATGCCAATCCCATTATCTGAAATGACCAGCCGGACAGCATTCTGTTCCTTGTATGCCGAAAATGAGACCTGTAAATTTTCAGCATGATATTTAAGCGAATTGGAAATGATCTGGCCGATGATAAAAGCGCAGCTTTTCGTATCTGCACAGACAGAAACGTCCAGCCCGTTAAAAACAGGTCTGCCGCCCACCTGGATCAGCGGCTTTGAATAAATTTTCAGGGCAGAATTTACAAGGGCCTGCAAGGTCGTTTTTTCCACCTTAAAGTCCTTTTCCACTGCCGCAGAGCGGGCATAATATAATACCTGTTCCACAAAACCGTCTATCCTGCGCAGTTCATCGTCAATCCGCAGGGTGGTGGGATTTTTATGGTTCTCCACGATCAGGCGGGCAGAGGTGATTGGCGTCTTGATCTCATGTACCCATGAATCAAGGTATTCCCGGTACTCCTGGCTGTCCTGTTCCGCATCTGCCACCCGGTCATTTTGGTACTTGTTACAACGCCGCAGTATCTCATCCAATATCTGCCCATCTAAAAAACCGGGCTGTACAAGGATTTCCCCAATCAGCGTTTTTTCCTCCAGACGCTCCAAGATTTCCCATAACTGATTATAAAACTTGCGCCTACGTAAGTAATCATACAGAAATGCGCATAAAAACGCCGTAAACAAAATGCTCTCCACAAAGAAGATAAAAACTACCGGTATTTCAAGCAGCCAAAGCAGCCCAAAAACAAGCATCCCTGACACTGTCAGACAAAGGAAAGAAAAAATATGGTCTGCCGCATAATCTTTCGCTTTCATACAAGGTACCCCAATCCACGCTTTGTCTCCAGATAATCGGGAAGCCCGATTTCTGCCAGTGTTTTCCGTAAGCGGACGATATTTACATTAAGGGTATTTTCATCAATGAATTCTTCGCTCTGCCAAAGGTCGTCAATAATGGCATCCCTTGGAATGATGTTCCCTTTGTTTACCATCAGCAGCCGCAAAATCCCCATTTCGTTTTTGGTAAGTTTCTTATTCTGGCCGTTATAACTGATTTCTGCCTTTAGTAAATTCAAGGTCAGCCCCTTATGGGTAAGCACCACGCTGTCCTGTGCTTCACTGGCTCTTAAAAGAAGTTTTTGTATTCGTGCCAGCAACACTTGCGCATTATATGGCTTGGATACAAAATCATCCGCACCGATGTTCAGGCTCATCAGTTCGTCAAAGTCGGTGTTCCTACTGGTAAGCACAATAATCGGAACTCTTGAGCTTTGCCGGATTTCCCGGCACACCTGAAAGCCGTCCTGATAAGGCAGATTGATGTCCAGCAGAATCAGGTCTGCCCCGGAAGCAAGCGCAAGCTGTGCTATGCCATGAAAATCGTCACTGCTCTCACATTGAAAGCCATATTTTTCAAGAAACTGTTTTAACTCTTGCCGAATAGGAACTTCATCCTCTATGATAAATAATTTCATCTCCGATCTCTCCCTTGTTTTATTCTGCCATGCCTTCCGGACTGTTTTCTATTACTGCAATGGTTTCTACACTGTATCGTCCTTAATTGCCTCTACAATGACATCATCCCTGATTTTCTTAGATGCCAGCATATAAATCCCGTTAATCACAAGCAGCACCAGAACAATATACACCATCAGCACCCACATCGGGAATGCGTATAGAAATTCCATGACGGACACTCCCATCATATAGCACTGTGCGGCACATACAATGGTGAGCAACGGAAGTCCGATCAATATTGGCCTGACTGACAGCAGAAATCCTTCCATCCCAAGCAGCCGCCGGATTCCTTTTTCATCCACTCCTACCGAACGGAACATGGCAAATTCCTTCCGCCTTTGACCTAAGCTGTTCAGAATTGCAGAAAGCACCGAGGAAATGCCCACAACCCCGAACAGCGCCGCAAGGCTGCACACGATAAACATTGTCGCGCCTGTCATCCTCCCGCGGTTCCTCATCCGTTCCGTCTTACTGGAAGTCATATAATCACTGCTGCCCAGATATGCGCCGCATATCCTTTCCGCTTCGCCCTGAATTTCTTCATCCATTCCATCTGGCACAGCATAATTTACATAGTTCCTGTAATTATAAACCTCCATCTCATCACTGAAATTCCCGATGATGGAGTAATAATCTTCCATCGGCACGATAACAGGCAGTGTATAAAACGAAGGATCAAGCCCAATCTCCGGCATTGACGGGATTACGGCTGCAACATCCACCGTAAATTCATAGTCACCCTGAGTATCATCCGAATACTTCTCTGTCAGCTCCACCCTCTGCCCCTGCCGGAAATTCAGGTAAGGGACTGTTTCCTGCATTGCCGCATAATCCCTTGCACCGGGGTTCTTTGCCACACTGTTTACAATGATAGCGTAAGATTCCGACAAAGCCTCCGCACCTGCTTCCCGCAGAACGCTTTCATAGGCATCCTGCTCCATCCCTACCAACACACAAGGCACACGGTAACGCCCGTCCCGCTCCACGATATAGCCGTCTGCGGCATCAAAACCTCCTGCCTGCAGGAATTCTGCCGACTGGTCACTCCCGGAAAGCCAGACAGCGCAGTTTGCCCTTGCATAAACAGATATTCCCTGTACCCCCTGCATGGCTTTCAGTTCTGCAAGGAGCGCACCGTCTATCCGCTCCCCTGTCCTCAACGTGATATTTACATCAAAATGATTCCTGTTTTCCGCCTGCGCATTGCTGATATCGGAAACCGTGAACGCTGCCAGGAATCCAAAGGCAAGGAGCATACACAGGGAAAGCGTCACCATGCAGGTATGGTACAGTTTTCTGCCCGCATTTACCGAGTTCACCGCTATCTCCCCAAGGAATCCGAAGTGCTTTGCCAATACGGGATGGCTCTTTGCTTTCTTTACGGAAATGCTGTACTGCTCCCCGCGCACTGCCTCTATGGGCAGAACCTTTGACATCTGTTTCGCCGGCCCGCGCGCGGCAAGCAGGACCATAGCAAAGGAAAGCACTGCCGCCATGAGCGCCGCTGCCGGGGAAAAATAAACCTCCATCCTGCTCCCGAACACTTCACTGGTCATATCGGAATAGGCAGACAGGACGCCGAGGGAAAACAGGTATCCCAAAACCATTGAAAGCAGGATGGGAATAACCGAAAGGATACACGCCTCATAAATGACCGTCCTTCCTATCTGCTTCGGCCCCGCCCCCACAGATTTCAGGATGCCGAGCTGATGGATCTTCTGTTTCGCCGAAATCCCGAAAGCGCCCCTTATGATATAGGCAAATACCGCCATAGATGCGCCTGCTGCAAGCAAAAGCCCAAGGAACAGCTTTGGCACATCACTCCTGAAAAAACTCCCGGTTGCATATACCCCGTGCCATGCAAGCAGCGCGGCATGGTAGCGGCACGGGTAATCCCCGTATTCATCCTTTGGAAGCCCTATTGTCTCCGCAATCTGCGGGACTGCCGTATATACTTCCCCCCTCCGCTCCATCTGGAGGTAGACTACCACCTCACTGTCCGGCGAAAGCGCTTCCGGCTCCATAAAGCCATAGGCAAGGTATCCTTCATAACCGGAGGAAACAGACACATCCAGTTCCCCCACAATGGTCAGGCTGGCGGCATCCTTCTGCTGGCTTTCTTCCATGTGCGTCCGCACATTGCTGCCCACTTCCACGGTAAGCGTATCCCCGATTCCATATGCCGGATTCTGCAAGAAGAAATCTTTGCTGACCACCACCTCACCGGAAGCCTGCGGGATACGCCCCCGCAGGAGCATATTCTTCTCATACATGGCATCCCAATAGCCGCTGTCACAGTTCTGTATCAGCAGGCAGGGAAGCGCAGTCCCTTCCGGCAGGAACGCAGTCTGGTTGTCCCCTTTCACAAACATGGCTTTTACGCCTGCATTGTCCCTCACCATGCCAAGCCTGTCTGCCGGAACATCCATAAGCTCCGCATCCCAATCCCCGCCAATATAAATCTCCTGCTGTACCATCTGGTTCCAGAAACTCTGCGCAAAAACAAGCAATGTACATAAAAACGTGGAAGCGATCAGAACCGCAACCATAATGGAAATGGAGGTGCGGCGGTTTTTACGCACCTGGTCTAAGCTGTATTCCCGTATGATGTTCATGGCTATAATACCTCCCTGCCCGCCCCTGCGGGCCTCCATTCAATATTTGAACGGAACGTTCAAAATTGCACCGCCTTATCCGAGATGATCTTCCCATCCTCTATCTTGATGATACGGTCTGCTTCCAGTGCCACATTCTCATCATGGGTGACCAGCAGGATGGTCTGTTTATACTGGCGGTTGGACAGTTTCAGCAGGGAGATGATCTCCTCCGTATTCTTCCGGTCAAGATTCCCCGTCGGCTCGTCCGCCAGCAGGATCGCTGGCTGGTAGATCAATGCCCGCCCGATTGCCGCCCTCTGCTGCTGTCCCCCGGAAAGCTGCCCCGGCAGGTGTTCCAGCCTGTCACCCAGCCCTAATGTCCTTACAATGTCATCAAACCGTTCCTTCCCCGGCTTCTTATTATCCAGGAGCATGGGCAGACAGATGTTCTTCTTCACACTGAGCGTGGGGATAAGGTTGTAAAACTGGTAGATAAGCCCCACCTTGCGTCTGCGGTATTGCGCCAGCCGCTCCTCCCCAAATGTCGCTATGTCCACATCTTCCACAAATATCTTCCCGCCGTCAGGACGGTCAACGCCTCCCAGCAGATGGAGCAGCGTTGACTTGCCGGAGCCGGATGCCCCGATAATGGCAACAAACTGCCCCCTTTCCACCTGCAGGTCTACATTATCCAGAGCGGTCACCATTGTCTGCCCTGTTCCATACTGCCTGGTCAGCCCCTCGGTTCTTAAAATATCCATAAGCAGCACCTCTCATTTCTCTGGATTCCGGAAGAACGCCGTTTTTGCGTTCTTCTACATGAAACTTAGAAGTTCTTAGACGGCACACCTTTGGGTGTGACACCTTAGAACTTCTTTTCATGTTACCACCCTTATGTGCTAATTCGGTGACAATGGTAAAATTTAATACGGAATCTTGCGCCCCCTGTTTTAATATTTTCTGCCGTGACCGTCCCGTTTTCCTTCTCAATGATGGATTTTGACAGGGCAAGCCCGATTCCCGCACTGTCTTTGGAAGAACCAGCCCCACGGTAGAACCGCTCAAACAGATGGGGAAGGTCTGCCTCGTCAAATCCTCCGCCGCTGTCCTGAATAACGATTTCCGTATAGATAGGATTGTAGCGGCAGACAATGCTGATATCCCCCCGCTCCGGCGTATGCTCCACGCAGTTTTTGATGATATTGCCGAACGCCTCGCTGCACCATCCGAAATCCCCGGAAAGCGAAATCCCGTCAGCGCCCTGTATCCCAAAGCATATCCCCTTTTCTTCCATCTGCCGGACAAAGGGCTGGACTGCATCCACCAGCATCTCCTCCAGGTCAAACGCTTTTTCTTCCAATTCCAGCACACCCGCATCCAGCTTTGACAGGGTGAGCATGGTGCCAACCAGGTGCTGGAGGTGGCCGACCTGTCCTTCCATCTGTATGATGTCCTGTTTTGTCTCTTCATCCCACGCTTTCTTTTTTAGCAGCGAAAGGGTAAGCCCTATGGATGCCGCCGGGGTCTTTAACTGGTGGGACAGGTCAGCCATGTTGTCCGCAAGGTTCTCCTTTGCCCTCTGCGCCTGCTCCCGTTCTTCCCGGAGAAGCACCACCGCTTTATAGATGCTGTCCCCCAGCGCGGAACCGGTATCGTCTTTCATCAGGGTGTCGTACTGCCCTTCCATAATCCTGTCCAGATAGCCGGAAAGCGCCACTGTCCGCTTCTCTGCCTCCTTCATCTTATGCCTCCAGTAAAGCCCAAAAGAAAACAGCATGACCAGTATGCTACAGAAAGGGATAGCATATGCCGCTGTTCCAAACCATGCCGGGGCAAAAGAATATACATCCCTCCCATAACCGTACTGCCTTAAGATTTCTTCCCCCGCACCCTTAAGGCCATCGCCAGACTTGTATAGGTGCATGACACCGCCAAGCTGTTCCGGAGCGGCAATCCCCACAGCCCCGGCCATATCCGCAATACCGCTTCTGATAAATGTTTCTGACAGGTGCAGGATAACGCCGCCTGCCAGAACGCACAAGCAGATGGAAAGTGCAATCCCGCATATTAAAGTCCTGTCCCCCTTCTTTTTATCCCTCATAATCCACCGCCTTATACCCAAATCCACGGACTGTCAGGAGCATCTTCGGCATCTGCGGATGCTCCTCCACCTTCTGCCGCAGGCGCTTTACCAGCGTTGTAAGCGTATTGTCATTGACATAATTGCCGTCCACATCCCACAGCTTTTCCAAAATCTGCTCACGGGTAATGGTCTGGTTCTTATGCTCCATAAGCAGGAGAAGGAGCTGGTATTCATTCGGCGTCAGCTCTACCGGGCAGTCTTTTTTATAGACTTTGGATGTCTTTTTGTTGATGCAGACATCCCCGCAGTAAAGGCTTCCGTCCTCCGGCCTGCGGTTCCTCACCCTGCGCAGCAGAGCCCGTATCCTTGACACAAGGACATCCATGCGGAAAGGCTTCGTCACATAGTCATCCGCCCCGATGGACAGCCCCTGCACCATGTCCTGCGCCCCGTCACGCACCGTCAGCAAAATGACGGGAATAGCTGTATTTTCACTTAAGCTACGGCAGAAAGCAAACCCGTCACCATCCGGCAGGTTTATATCCAGCAGACATAAATCAATCCCGTTATTGAGATATTTCCGGGCCTGCGCGAGACTTAATGCGGCATATGGCGTGAAGCCCTCCGCCTGCAGGTTGCGGCAGAGGGTATCAGACAGTTCCATGTTATCTTCAACAACCAGAATCTTATCCATACAAATTCTCCTTTCTTTGGGAGTATGGTTTTTATTATGCCACTGTCCGCCTTTATCTTCAACTTCTGTTTCAGGAATATTTTTTAATCCTTATCTGTTTCATGGAAAAATATGATAGAAAATATCAGATATGATTCCTGTAATTTAATATGAATATCTGTATTATCACGGAAACCCGAGACTTTTGCGTGAAAGTATGCGTTTGCCTGATAGTACAATTTTCCCCCAATCGCCCCTCTATCAGCGGCGTCCGAAAACATGAAAAAAGGGGGCCGCTTCACGGTCAAAAGGCCGGAGTAAGCTCACAAGTCTGTCGGCTCTGTGTCTATGCGTCTGGCTCTTTGTCTTTATTCAAGTTACTGTTTGGTAATGGTTATATGTAGTTCTTTAGCGTCAATCAAATTTTCCTGTTTGGTTTTTTCCAACTCCTTTACCCCCCATATTTTTGTTTATTTTTCAGCTTTTATAATCATTGTGCTTTTATTCTCATAAAGTATATGCACATTTCTAAAACCTGCATTTTTCATCAACTGTATTTGATGCTCAAGTGTTAATGGAATATCAATATGAACAAAAACATCATCAGGTATGTGGTTTTCTTTGCGTTTAAATTCATATTGTTCAAGGCAGAGTATTTCTTCATCTAAGCAACTGGCGACATAATCGCATTCAATATAGTACCCTCCGCATTTAATTGTTTGGAAAAGTTTATCATATATTTTTTGCTTTTTAGAGTATTTAAAATGATGTAATGTTTCAAATGAAAGAGCTGCGTCATATTTCTCTGCTTCTAATGGATATTCAAAATAATCCGCTATATGATCATATTCTTCCGCCCAATCATTAAGATGAACATTATCATAATTATCAATCCGGTTAGAAAAGAAATCTGCCATTTCTTTTAATTTTTATACTGTTTCCAATGAGAATCTATTAAAAGCATTTTTCAATAATTTCTTTACTAAATCCAATGGAATATCTATATCATTAGATACAATTTGTGTAGCTATGCCATGAGAATATAGCCAAAAATTGATAAATAACATTTCTGCTTTTTCCGTTGATAAACCTGTCAATACTTTGGCGTTTTCTATGGAAGCTCTATTCCATTCTGCATGAATAATATCTTGTAAAGAAGAACCTGCCATAGTCATATTCATAAATAAGCTGCTGAAAATCATTTTTTCACTACACGCAAATTCGATATATGAAATGCCTTGACTTAACAACCGATTTTCATTAGTCATATTCTTTTCCATGAAGTCATTGTAATAATTATCAAGTTCCTTTTTAATATCCTTTTTCAGCTCCTCCATATTTTTGTAAATGCGAAAAAGAGGTTTTGTAGAACAGCTAAGAGATTTCGCCAAACTACGGGCATTTATGCTGCGTATTCCGTTTTCTCTAATTAACTGAATCCCAGCGTTAATAATGTCTTGTTTAGTAATAATTGGTGTTGGTGGCATTTTAAATTCCCTCCTATGGAAACATAAGTTACGCAACATTAGTTACCATTATAGTATAGCTATATTTCCTTGTCAATAGGATAGTAAAATTTGTTCGGTCTTGTCTAATAGCAGAATCATATAAACACGATAATAAAAGATAAAAGAAATGAAAAGATTTCGCCGCCGTCGGCGGTCATTCCCCCGCCCCTCGCCCTCATGCACAATCACTTTCTCGATAAACTCGTTGAGCATGGGCGTTGTCAATTCGGAAAAATCAGTATAGCGTTTCACAATCTGGATAAACTGGTCTGTTTTCAGCTTGTCGGCGTTCCAGTTCTCAATCTGCCTTTGCCATTCGTCTATGGACGCTTCCCGAACACGTTCTGTAAACTCCTTTTCATTGTGCCACACATACCAGCTCACGCGCTGGATAACGGCAAGGATAGCGGCTTCAATCTTCCTGCTTTTTGGAGGATTTCTCCTCCTATTCTTTGGAGGATTTCTCCTCCTGGTTTTTCTGATAACGGCGGTAGAGATAGGCTCTGCAAAAGCCCAGCCGCCCATACTGCTCCGGCAGTTCTTCCTCCCCCGGAATATCTGCCAGTATCCTGACAATTCCATTTGCCGCCGAAAACCGCATGATATCTTCCATGCTTATGTCCGGCAGGTTTCCGTCCGGCAGGAATAAAAGCCTTTGACGCTTTATCCCAATGACCGTCTCTCCCGCCATGACATATTCCGTTCCGCCGTTCCCGTTTTTTAGGAACAGCACACCCTGTATCTTCTCTTTCATACACAATTTTCCGGCATCCGCCGTCAAATTCCATTCACAAACCACGCCGCATTTTTCTATCCCGTACCCATTGTCCGTAAGGATGGAACTCAGATGGTAATTGGTATGCTCCACGATGCGGAACACACACCCTTCCCCACACTGGCGGCTGATCTCCTCGCACCTGTGTATGTTCTCCGGGATATCCCCTTCCGAAAATTTGTAATACAGCGGATAGACCAAAA
>BLLT01000082.1 GCA_011958945.1 Lachnospiraceae bacterium
GCATCCGCAAACTTGACATGCGCAAAAAGCTGCGCAGGAATAAGGTAAAA
Organism: Lachnospiraceae bacterium; assembly: GCA_011958945.1. Taxonomy (GTDB): domain Bacteria; phylum Bacillota; class Clostridia; order Lachnospirales; family Lachnospiraceae; genus Kineothrix. Next base: position 51 of record BLLT01000082.1, read on the forward strand.
GATAAAGCGTTATTTGTGACAGATTCCCCTTCTGATTTATATCATTTAAAGCAGGAAGGAATGTATGTGGCGGCGTGGCTGCATGGACAGAATGGGCAGGAAGATTTGTCTGGGGCAGCATATGCGGTAATGGATATAGAGGAAATAGATTGGGAAGCTTTGGAAAGGATATATTTGCGCCTGGCCGGAAAACCATGGACTGTGATGGAGACCGGGCGGTGCATGGTCCGGGAGATGACTGTGGAGGATGTGGAAGCCTTTTACCGTATTTATGCAGAGCCTTCCATTACTTATTATATGGAAGATTTATTTCCGGAAATAGAGGAGGAAAGGGAGTATACGAGAAACTATATCGAAAAGATATATGGTTTTTATGGTTATGGATTATGGAGCATTGTATGCAAGGAAAATCAGGAAGTCATAGGGCGTGCCGGGCTTAGCTGGAGGGAAGGGTTCGATACGCCGGAACTGGGCTTTGTAATCGGTGTGCCATATCAGAGGAAAGGATATGCTTATGAAGTATGCAAGGCGATTATAGCGTACGGGGAAGAAGAATTGGGGTTTGAGAAAATACAGGCATTGGTGAGGGAAGGGAACGAGGCCTCGGCCTGCCTTTGCAGGAAGCTGGGATTCTGGAAGGAAGACAGGGTAGAGGATAAGGGGGTGTGGTATGAGAGGTATGTAAAAAGAGCGGACGCTTGTTTTTTCGATGACTTGTCTGGGAGCAGGGATGTTGAATAAACTTTTTCAAATTTCGAGAATTTTACTGGAAATAAAATTCGAAAATTCGGGAAAAACACACATTATGTTTTGTTCTGAAGAAGAGAGGAAAGAGAAAAAATACGAAATTGATTTCCTGATAGTGAAAAAGAAAAAAATATGCCTGTAAAGGGAAACACCATCCTATGAGGCGAAAACGGCAGCAAAATAAAAATTAATATTGAAAAAGAACATAAGTTCGATTATAATAAGTATATCATTTCCCGAAAATGTAAAAACTTTGAATGGAAAACCAGGAAAAGGACTTATGGAGAAGAAAAATGCCGGAAGAAAAACATTGTTATATTGCTATTGACTTAAAATCATTCTATGCTTCCGTAGAGTGTAAGGAACGGGGATTGAATCCCATGACAACCAATCTGGTGGTTGCCGATGTGAGCCGTACGGAGAAGACCATTTGCCTGGCGGTGTCGCCATCTTTAAAGGCCTATGGCATTTCAGGGCGTGCCAGACTCTTTGAGGTGGTGCAGAGGGTGAGGGAAGTAAACGGGGAACGCAGGTTAAAGGCGCCCGGGCATGTTTTTACAGGGGATTCCTATGATGATACGGAGTTGAAGGCCTCGCCGGAGCTTTCCCTTTCCTATATCGCGGCACCTCCCCGGATGGCTCTGTACATGGAATACAGTACGAAAATTTATAATGTTTACTTAAAATATATAGCCCCGGAAGATATTCATGTCTATTCTATTGATGAAGTATTTATTGATGCAGCGCACTATTTGCCCACCTACCGCCTTACACCCAGGGAACTGGCCAGGAAGATGATACTGGATGTGCGGGAAACGGTGGGGATTACCGCAGCGGCTGGGATTGGCACGAATCTTTATCTGGCCAAAGTAGCTATGGACATTGAGGCCAAGCATGTAAGGCCGGATAAAAATGAGGTATGTATTGCACAGCTGAATGAAATGAGTTACAGGAAATTATTGTGGAATCATCGGCCTCTTACCGATTTCTGGCGTGTAGGCAGAGGGTATGCCAGAAAATTGGAGGAAAACGGAATGTTTACTATGGGAGATGTGGCCAGGTGTTCCATAGGAAAACCCAGGGATTTTCACAATGAAGAGCTGTTGTATAAATTATTTGGCGTCAATGCGGAACTGCTCATCGACCATGCCTGGGGCTGGGAACCGTGTACCATTGCGGATGTGAAGGCGTATAAGCCGGAAACGAATAGCATAGGCTCCGGACAGGTGCTGCAATGCCCGTATTCCTTTGAAAAGGGAAGGCTGATTGTGCGGGAGATGACGGATTTGCTTGTCTTAAATCTGGTGGAGAAAGGGCTGGTGACAGACCAGTTGGTGCTGACAATAGGCTATGATATAGAGAATCTGTCCGACCCGGAAATCAGAAAGCGTTATCAGGGGTCGGTGACGGTAGACCGTTATGGACGGAGGATACCCAAGCATGCCCATGGAACTGTAAATCTGGAAAGCAGGACTTCCTCTACGAAACGGATTATGGATGCGGTGACGCAGTTGTATGAAGAGATTGTGGATAGAAACCTGCTGGTCAGGCGTGTGACGGTTGCGGCGAATCGAGTGGTGGAGGAAAGCGCGGTTTTGAAGGAGGAAGCTGGTTCTTTTGAGCAGTTGGAACTTTTTACCGATTATGAGGCGTTAGAAAGGCAGAAGGCGGAGGAAAAGGTGGCTTTGGAGAAGGAGAGGAAGCTGCAGAAGGCTATGTTGGAGATTAAAAATAAGTTTGGGAAGAATGCTATTTTGAAGGGGATGAACTTGGAAGAAGGGGCGATGACGGCGGAGAGGAACGGGCAGATTGGGGGGCATAAAGCGTGAAGGGGTAAGGAGGAAATCCATTTCATAAGTGAAAGGGCTGCTTTTTAGCAATAGCCGAAAAACCCAATTCTGCACCGGCAGCGCACAGCAGCCGGAACATTGCCGGCGAAGGTACGGTTCGCCCCATCGCCCCGCCCATGAAAATGGATTTCTTTGATGAGAATTAGGAAGATTTGAAGACGGGATTTAAAAGATTGATAAATTAAAATATATTTTAGGGTAAAATATGTAAATATGGAGGGAAATATGGGAAATTATGATGATATTATTGGGCTGCCCCATCATGTTTCGGAGGTTCATCCGCAGATGGGGAGGGTTGATAGGGCGGCGCAGTTTTCGCCTTTTGCGGCGTTGACGGGCTATAGTGATGCGATACGGGAGACGGGGCGGTTGACGGAGGAAAGGGTGGAATTGGATGAGGATATGAAGGAGGGGCTGGATGAGAAGCTGAGGATGCTGAAATATCAGATAGAGGAAGGTGATTATCCGGAAGCGGCCATTACTTATTTTCAGCCGGATAATAGGAAGGAAGGCGGCAGCTATGTGACTGTGTCCGGGAGGGTGAAAAAGATAGATGGTTATGGGCAGGCGGTGGTTATGGTGGATGGGAGGAGGGTTCTTATAAAGGATATTGCAGGGCTTTCGGATTTGGGTATTGACAGAAAAATATATTGAAATTGGATTTGTAAGACGATATAATAATATCTGGAACAGAAAATTGTCTGACAGCAGAATTCAAAGTAGTTCAAATACTATCTTAGAGCATTTAGCTTATATCAACGCTGAAAAATCATAGAATGAGAGGGTGGAAAATTATGGGAAAGAAGCTGGGCATTTTTTTTCTGACTGCTGTATTGGCTGCCGCGTTGTCCGGTTGCGCCGGAGTGAATGGAGAAGGAAGCGGCGTAAGTGGGGATACCGAACCGGAGAGCAGTGACAACAATGTTGGCGGAACGGAGACATCGCCCCCAAATGAGGATGTGGATCTGGTTGTTTGGGGAGGTGAAGAGGATGAAGCTCTTTTGAACCAAATTTTCGAGAGTTTTCAGGAGGAATATAAGGGGCAGGCGAATTTCCATATTACATTTGCCGCGCAAAGCGAGTCCAATTGCAAAGATGTATTAATGGGGGATTTAGAAGCCGGGGCGGATGTCTTTGCTTTTGCCGATGATCAGTTAAATACCCTTGTGGCGGCAGGGGCGTTGGAGCCGGTGGAAAATGCCGGCCATATCAAGGAGGAAAATCTGCCCGGCGCTGTGGAAGCCGCTTCTGTGGGAGAGGTTCTGTATGCTTACCCGTTAACGGCGGACAACGGCTATTTCCTCTATTATGATAAACAGTATTTTAATGAAGAAGATATCAAAACATTTGACCGTATATTACAGATTGCGGAAGAGAATGAAAAAAAGGTCACCATGGACTGGTCCTCCGCATGGTATGTATATGCCTTTTTTGGCAATACTGGCTTGGAAGTAGGGTTAAATGATGACGGAATTACGAATTATTGTACCTGGAATGGAACGGAGGGCGATATTAAAGGGGTGGATGTGGCCAAGGCTATGCTTTCCATTGCCGGCAGTCCTGCCTTTTTCAGCACGGATGAGGCTGGCTTTCTTGCAGGAATTAAAGATGGATCAGTAATTGCCGGAGTCAGCGGCGTATGGAATGCGGTTACCATGGAAGAAACCTTGGGAAGAAACTACGGCGCTGCCAAGCTTCCTACTTATACTTGCTCAAACAGGCAAATACAAATGGCATCTTTTTCCGGGTATAAATTAATCGGTGTTAACGCTTACTCCAAACAACATATATGGGCATCCCGGTTAGCGGAATGGATTACTAATGAAGAAAACCAGCAGCTGCGTTTCGAAATGCGCGGCCAGGGTCCGGCGAATCGGAATGCTGCAGCATCTGCCAGCGTACAGGACTCACCTGCTATCACCGCTTTGATTGACCAGTCGGAATACTCCTTCCTGCAGCGTGTCGGCGGCAATTTCTGGGATCCGGTATCTGCATTCTCTGCCAATATGGCGGCCGGAAACCCGGAAGGAGGAAATTTGCAGGAACAGCTCGATGCGATGGTAGAGGGGATTGTATCCCCATAGGGAATACATATATTTTGTTTGGAGGATATAGGGATTATGAAGAAAAAATTGAACATCAAATATCGTTTAATATTGCCCATTGCCCTGCTTGGAATTGTGGCGCTTATATCTAATGTCCTTGCAGTTACCAATATCAAAAATGTCAATGATAATGCTGCCAATATTGCGGACAATTATATGGAAGGGAAAACCCAGCTGGCCAAAATCCAACAGTCCGTTATGAATATACATAAAATGGCATTATCCCATATTGTAGCTACCGACTACAACACGATGATTATCTTTGTCAATGATATAAAAGAGGAAGAAAAAAGATTGGAGGGCATGCTGGCGGACTATGAAATCTATATTACCGATGAGGACAGGAAAACTTATGATGCCTTGCTTTCCGACTATGATTCCTTGAAGCATTCCCTTGTTTTCCTTGTATGTGCCAGTGCATCCAGCAAGACCCAGGAGGCCTATGCCTATGCTAATGGCGATGTGGCTTCTTTCAACGCCGCAGTGGAAAATGATATTGATGTTTTGGATGATTCTATCAGCAGCCGAACGGCCCAGGCGAGAAAACAGCTTTCTTCTGTGTATATTATTTCTATGGTTACGAACAGTGCATCCACTCTTGCCTGCATTGTACTCGTATTTATTTCAGTTTCTTTGATTTTAAAGTCTGTAGCCAAACCGATAAGCAATATTTTAGATACGCTTAGAGGGTGCTCCGGGCGCATTAGCGGTGTGGTGGACGAAGTGTTGTCCAGGACACGCACTTCCAGTGAAAGCGCTATGGATTTATCCGCCCTTGCGGAAGAGTTGTCAGCAACGATTCAGGAGGTGGCAAACAATGCTTCCCATATCAACCAAAATGCGAAAAATATGCAGCAGGATGCAGAAAGTATGGCAGAGGAATGCGGAAATATTACTGCCTATTGCAATGAAATGAACACTCGGGCGGAGGAAATGGGTCAGTCCGCACAAGCGAGCCTGGATAATACCAATGCTAAAATAAAAGAAATTTTGACTGTGTTAAACGAGGCGATTGAAGGAAGCCGCAGCGTGGATCAGGTCAATGGCCTTACCGGTGCCATTCTTGGTATTTCATCGCAAACCAATCTTATTGCCCTAAATGCTGCTATTGAAGCCGCAAGAGCCGGGGAGGCGGGAAGAGGCTTTGCCGTAGTGGCAGAGGAAATCCGGCAGCTGGCGGCTTCCAGCAGTGAGACGGCCAACCGTATCCAAGAGGTCAATGCTACCGTAACCCATGCGGTTTACAACCTTTCCGAAAATGCCCAAAATCTCGTAAATTATATTGAGGAATCAATTTTGAAAGAATTCCTTTCCTTTGTTGCTTCCGGGCAGCAATATCAAAATGATGCCGCCTATATCCGTCAGGCTATGGCTGAATTTAATGCGAACACGGACAGGTTAAAGTCCTCCATGACAGAAATTGTGGAATCCATAGAAACGATTACGAAAGCCATTGATGATGGGGCTTCAGGCGTTTCCGGCGTTGCAGGCAGCACGCAGCATCTGGTGGCAGATATGACGGAAATCACCAGCCGCATGGATGTAAACCATAAAGTGGCGGCGGAATTGGAGAAGGAAACGATAACATTTGCTAACTTGTAACTTACAGTAACAGTTCGGTATATGGATGCAAAAATCCCCAGCATGGTCGGGGCATAAAAACAGCGCAGAAATGGAGTAAAAAATGGTCAAATGGCAAAGAAGTTTTTACCAGCCAGGCGTAGGGCTTGGAAAGGATGGCGGGCGCATTACAGGATGCAGGGAACATGTGGAATTGTCCAGAAGGGCAGCAGGGGAAGGCATGGTTTTGCTGAAAAATGAAAACCACTGCCTGCCGCTTCAAAAGGGAACGAAAGTAGCCCTGTTCGGCAAAGGGTGTATCGACTATGTAAAGGGCGGCGGCGGAAGCGGCGATGTGACGGTAGCTTATACCCGTAATCTATACGAAGGCATGAAAATCAAGGAAAAAGAAGGGAAGGTTTCCCTTTTCCATGAATTGGCCGGATTTTATGAAGACAATGTGAGGGAACAATATGCATCGGGGGCGGAGCCGGGAATGACGAGGGAACCGGAACTGCCGGAGGGGCTTTTGGAAAAAGCAAAGGCATTCACCAACACGGCAGTGGTCGCCATATGCAGATTTTCCGGGGAAGGCTGGGACAGGAAATGCGAAATCGGGGAAGATTTTGACAGGCTGGACTATGCCGCGAAACATATATTGCTGAGTAAGGAAATCTTTGAAAACGGTGATTTTTGCCTGACCAAAAGAGAAGAGGAATTGGTGGAAACAGTGAAGAAGAATTTCCCTCATGTGATTGTGGTCATGAATGTGGGAGGTGTAGTGGATACCGGTTGGTTCAAGGACTGTGACAGCATTTCTTCAGTGCTGATGGGCTGGCAGGGAGGCATGGAAGGCGGGCTTGCCATGGCGGATGTGCTTTGCGGGGATGTGAACCCTTCCGGGAAACTGGCGGATACTTTTGCGGCTGCGCTGGAGGATTACCCTTCCACGGAGGGCTTTCATAAGTCCTGGGATTATGTGGATTATACGGAAGATATTTACGTGGGATACCGTTATTTCGAGACGATTCCGGGAGCGGGGGAGAAAGTGAATTACCCATTTGGCTTTGGGCTGTCCTATACGGATTTTTCCATAAAGGTATTGGATGCAGGAGAAAAGCAGGGGAGCATCCGTATTTTTGCCAAGGTGACAAACACCGGAAAATGTGCAGGCAGGGAGGTGGTGCAGATATATTACAGTGCCCCTCAGGGGAAACTGGGCAAACCGGCGAAAACATTGGCGGCCTACCGGAAAACCAAATTGCTTCATCCTGGGGAGTCGCAGACCCTGCATATTTTCTTTGAAGTTTCCCGGATGGCTTCTTATGATGATTTAGGCAAAATATGTGCTCATGCTTATCTTTTAGAGTCTGGCAAATATGATTTTTACATAGGAAACAGTGTGCGGAATGTGGAGAAACTGGATTTTTCTTATTATGTGGATGAAATGACGGTAACAGAGCAGCTGAGCAGCAAAGGGGCACCCTGCCGGCTTTCTCAAAGGATGCTGGCGGACGGTTCTTTGGAAGAACTGCCTGTTTGGGAGAGGCAGGAAGAATGCGGGTTGGAGCGTCAGAAAAAAGATACCCTAGAAGGGGTGATGCCGGCTATCCGAGGTGCGGAAAGGCGGCTTAGGGAAGAAAGGGTTTCGGAAAACGGGGAAACCTATTGCCTTATGGATGTGGCGGAGGGGAAAGTTTCCCTGGATAAATTCATGGATCAGCTTTCCGATGAGGACTTGATTTATCTGCTGGGCGGGCAGCCTAATACGGGGGTTGCCAATACTTATGGCATGGGAAATCTGCCTGAATACGGAGTTCCTAATATTATGACTGCGGACGGGCCTGCCGGGCTGCGCATTAAGCCGGAATGCGGCGTGACTACTACCGCTTGGCCGTGCGCTACCCTTTTGGCATGTACCTGGGATGAGGAACTGGTGGAAAAAATAGGGGCGGCAGGGGCAAAAGAAGTGAAAGAAAATAATATTGGTATCTGGCTGACCCCGGCGGTAAATATTCATAGAAGCCCGCTGTGCGGACGGAACTTCGAATATTATTCTGAAGATCCACTGGTGGCAGGGAAGATGGGCGCTGCCATGGTTCGGGGCATCCAGTCCGAGCATGTAGGTGCCAGTGTGAAACATTTTGCCTGCAATAATAAAGAAACTAACCGTAAATCTTCGGATTCCCGTGTATCGGAACGGGCTTTGCGTGAAATCTACCTGAAGGCTTTTGAAATTATAGTGAAGGAATCACAGCCATATACGCTGATGAGTTCTTATAATCTGGTGAATGGCGTACAGGCTTCGGAAAATAAGGAACTTTTGACGGATATTCTCCGCGGTGAGTGGGGGTATGAAGGCATTGTTACGACGGACTGGTGGACTTGCGGGGAACATTACAGGGAAACTAAGGCCGGGAACGATATCAAAATGGCAACCGGATATCCTGAGCGGGTGAAGGAGGCGTTGGAAAAGGGGTATATTTCCAGAGAGGAAATAGTGCTTTGCGCAAAACGGATTTTGGAGATGGTGCTGAGGGTGGATTAGGTACCGGACAGGCCAATTTCGGATTATTCTTATATGGCGGAGACTGAAAAGCAGAAGAAATATGTAGAATTATAGCGGCTTTTGGAATGGGTATTACGGATTATCAGATGGTTGAAGTACCTGTGGAAAAAGTTTTGGGGCATTTATCCAAAAGAGTTCAAGAGGGCTTACTTGCTAGTGCACTGACATGTTCACTTTCAGCCAAATGACCCAGAGTGGATTTTCAGCCTGTAAGGCGGCTGAACGAGGCGATGCGGTGGTATCGTTGAGTGAAGCCAACACAGCAGATGGAAATTCAGGCAAGTCATTTGGCGAAATGTGAACGTGCCAGTGCACTAGTATTGAAAAGAAAGCTGCCGATATGAAGAGCGATGAGGAAACAGATAGCTTAGGAATCATAATGAGAAGCAGTCGTTATTTTTTTATATTAAATATGGACAGGGAAGAAAATATTATATGCAGGACAATTAAATTTTCTCACAGGCGAAGAAACATATTGTTTGGTTTGTCAGAAGAGTCGGATGGTATGGTGAGGGTTTGGGTTTTATTGGAAGTTCTCTTATCAGGAGAAGGTAAAACATACTATAATGTTGAAACAGAGAGGAGTGTCTCAACTTTTGATTCCATATGCGCAGGGGCGTACATATTTATGATACAATAAGCTATAATGTGCAATCTAAAATACATTAGAATTTATTGAAAGACCTATAAACTGAAAGGGATATGATATGAAAAAAAATGAAATTATAGTCACATATGGTACAGAATATAGGAAGATGACGATGGAGTTGCTGGAAATGTGCAATCTGGCGGGGATGATTGGAGACCGGAAGAAAAGGGTGGGGATTAAGCCTAACCTGGTATCGGCAGTTCCGGCATCAGAGGGGGCTACCACCCACCCGGAGGTAGTGGAGGGATTGCTGCAATATTTGAAAGAGAAGGGATTTCGGGAGATTGCCATTATGGAAGGTTCCTGGGTGGGGGAGAAGACAGAAAATGCTTTTCAGGTCTGTGGATATAGAGAATTGGCGGCAAAATACGGGGTGGAACTGATAGATACCCAGAAAGAAATGGGAGTGTCCACAGATTGCCAAGGCATGAAACTGAATATTTGCAGATGCGCTTTTGATGTGGATTTTATGATTAATGTGCCGGTAATGAAGGGGCATTGCCAGACGCAGATCACCTGTGCTTTGAAGAATATGAAAGGGCTGATACCCAATGGAGAAAAAAGGCGGTTTCATACGCTGGGCCTGCATCGGCCAATTGCCCACCTGGGCGTTGGCATCCGGCAGGATTTTATTTTAGTGGACGGTATTTGCGGGGATTTAAGCTTTGAGGACGGGGGAAATCCTACGGTGATGAACCGCCTGTTTGCGGCGGCGGACCCGGTGCTCTGTGATGCTTATGTATGTAAATTAATGGGGTATGAAGTGAAGGAAGTGCCTTATATCGGAATGGCAGAAAATTTGGGCGCGGGCTGTGGAGATTTGGGCAGGGCATGTATCAGGGAGCAGAACTGTGCGGGCGATAGCGGGCCTGTGAAAATGCCCGATAAGGAACGGGTGATGAAGCTTCGGGAAGTGACGGAAGAGGTGGATTCCTGCAGCGCCTGCTATGGGTACTTGATACCGGCTTTGGACATGCTGGAAAAAGAAGGGCTGTTGAAAGATTTTCCGGAGAAGATATGCATCGGGCAAGGGTATCGGGGGAAAAAGGGGAAGCTGGGGGTTGGGAATTGTACGAAGGATTTTGAGTATAGCCTGAAGGGCTGTCCTCCTACGGAGAAGGAGATGTATGAATTTTTGAAGGGGTATTGTAACAGTTCAGCCCAGGACTTTTAAAAAAGTCCGTACCAATATGTAAATGCGATAAGGAAGCCGAAAGGCTGAACTGTTACTGGGTATTTGGAGGCCTAAGATTGAAAATTGACTTTCCGGTAGATAAGGGTTGACAAAAATGTGGTTGACCCTTATTATATTTATAAAATGATATTAATAAAATAATAATATCAAACTGTTCAAATTAAAAGACTAAGAAAAAATTAGTCAAAGAAGAATTTATGACGTAAAAGGTTGAAGAAAGGAAGGGATATGGTATGATTAATAATGTAAAAGATTTGAGGGCGGCATATGGGGAAGGACAGTCTATGGAGTTTGTGTTTTTCTGGAGGCCTACGCCTTCGGCTGACGGGAAAATCAGCGAATCATGTTTAAGCCAGTGGTGGGATTGCAGATTTGAGGTGGATGGGGTAGAATATTGTTGTGCGGAGCAGTTCATGATGGCGGAAAAAGCAAGGCTGTTTGGTGACGGGGAGATGTTAACCCAGATTATGGAGTCGGTGAACCCAAAAGAAATGAAAGCATATGGGCGTAAGGTAAGGGGATTTGAGAAGGATGTGTGGGAAGATGCCTGCTACGGGATTGTGAAAAGGGGAAACGTGGCGAAATTTTCCCAAAATCCGGAGTTGTGGGAGTATTTAAAAAGAACGCAGAAGCGAATCCTGGTGGAAGCAAGCCCTATGGACAGGATTTGGGGGATTGGGATGGGAAAGACGAACCCGGATGCACAGAATCCGCTAAAATGGAAAGGAAGCAATCTATTGGGCTTTGCATTAACAGAAGTCAGGGAACAGCTTTTAAAAGCGGAAATGGGGTAATTTATCAATAGTATGAGAGATGAAAAGCAGTGGAGAGATGGAAGTGAATTAAAAGATAAGAACGGGTTGACGGAAAAAGAGTTTTTGGCTTCGTATACGCCAAAGGCTTATCCCCGGCCATCAGTGGCGGCGGATATGGTGGTTTTTACGGTAACGGACGAAGAAAAGGATAATTACCGGAAGCTGCCCCGTAAAGAATTGCGGGTTTTACTGATTCAAAGGGGAGGGCATCCATATCTTAACTGTTGGGCGCTTCCGGGAGGGTTTGTGCGTCCGGAGGAGACGACGGAGCAGACGGCCTGCCGTGAACTGAGGGAAGAAACAGGGGTAGATAAAGTATATTTGGAACAGCTTTACACCTTTAGCCAGCCGGGGAGAGATCCCCGGACATGGGTCATGAGTTGTGCATATATGGCATTGATAGATAGCGGGAAGGTGTGTGTTCAGGCTGGGGATGATGCGGCAGGGGCAGCCTGGTTTGAAGTTTCTTTGCGCATGCGGGAGGAAAGGGATGGAAAAGAGGTCTGGGAATTGAAGCTTTCTAAGGGGGAGCAGCAGATGGAAGCACTGCTGGAGAAAGAGAAAGAAGGCACCTTTGCGGGCGGCAGGATTCTGGAAAATAATGGGCTGGCATTTGACCATGCACAGATTATAGCGTATGGGCTGGAAAGGCTGAGGGGAAAGCTGGCGTATACGGACTTGGCATTGGGTTTAATGCCGGAGTATTTTACGTTGACGCAGCTCCAGCAGGTATATGAGATTATTTTGGATAAAAAGCTGCTGGCTGCTGCATTCCGGAGAAAAATTGCACCGATGGTGGAAGGAACGGAAAAATATACAGAAAATGAAGGGCATCGCCCATCACAGCTTTTTTGCAAGAGGAGGTAATCGGTTTATGTCGGAGATTTATGCATCAAAATCAAAGGAAGTGGAGCAGAGGGAAATAGACCATATGAATATTTCCCGGGAATTGGCAGGGGAATGCATGGTGCTTCTGGAAAATGACGGGGCGCTGCCGCTAAAAGAAACCGGAAAAATTGCGTTATTTGGAAATGGTGTAAGAAGAACGGTAAAGGGCGGCACAGGTTCAGGGGATGTGAATTCCAGGAGTATTGTAAATGTGGAAGAGGGGTTTAAGAATGCCGGATTTACTGTAACATCTGGTTCATGGCTGGATAAACAGGGGGAGATGCTGGATAAATCGAAAGGGGAATATTTGGAGTGGGTGAAGGCGGAGGCTAAGAAGAGCAGCCGGAGTGAATTTATTATTCAATTTGACCACCCCTACAGTGCCCCGGCGCCGGTATTGATTACGGAAGAGGACTGCAAAGAGGCGGATACGGATGTAGCAGTATATGTGATTGCCCGAAATTCCGGGGAAGGCTCTGATCGGTATAACAGGGAAGGCGATTATTTGCTGTTTGCGGAAGAGAAAAAGAATCTGGAGATGGTAGCGGCCCATTTTAAAAAGACTATAGTTATTTTAAACATTGGCGGCGTGATGGAACTTTCGGGGGTGAAAGCCATACCAGGCATTAATGCGATTCTGCTGATGGGGCAGTTGGGCAATATTGGCGGGGATGCGCTGGCGGATGTGGTAACGGGGAAGGTGAATCCTTCCGGGAAGACGGTGGATACCTGGGCGAAAAATTACATGGATTATCCTTCTTCTGCCAAGTTCAGTCACAATGGAAGTGTGCATGATGAAGAATATGAGGATGGGATATATGTAGGGTACCGTTATTTTGACAGTTTTGGCGTAGAACCGGAGTACTGTTTCGGGTTTGGCCGTTCCTATACGGATTTTTCTTTGCAGATAGACGGGGCAGAAGCAGCAGGGGATAGGGTGCAGGTACGGGCAACGGTTCAAAATACAGGCTCTGTTTATGCGGGCAAGGAAGTGGTCCAGATTTATTATTCGGCGCCCCAGGGCAGGATGGACAAGCCTTATCAAGAATTGGCAGCCTATCATAAAACTTCCCTGTTAAAGCCAGGGGAGTCGGAGGCGATGATATTGACCTTTGCTATAAAGGAGATGGCATCCTATTCGGAAGCGGATGCGGCCTGGGTTTTGGAAAAAGGGGATTATGTCATCCGTGTGGGCAGCAGTGCAGGGAATACTGAGGTGGCGGCAGTCCTCACATTAGCGGAAGAGGTGAAAACGCAGATTGGAAAAAATCTGTTCCCGCTGGATATCCAATTGAAGGAAATCAAGCCCGATACAACGGCAGCAAAAACAGCCTATGAAAAAAATAGCGAAGGGCTGGGCCGGGTATACCATGGCAGTATCCAGCCATCCTGTATTAAGGCCGAGCATATGGTTTATCAGGGGAAAAGGGAAGAATATAAAACAGACCGGGAGAAAAAACTGACAGTACAGGATGTAAAAAACGGAGATTGCACAGTGGAGGAACTGGTGGCACAGCTTACTGTGGAGGAAATGGCCGATATGTGCGTGGGAACGCTGCGTGCCGGCGAGGGAAACGTGGTGGGCAATGCATCGTATACAGTGCCGGGGGCGGCAGGGGATACCTCATCCATCCTTAAAGTCAGCAGGGGCATAAAAAATATGATATTGGCGGATGGGCCTGCAGGGCTGCGTCTGCAGCCTCATTTTAAAACGACCAAGGAGGGGAAACTGTTGCCTGGAGGTTCCGTGATGGGCGACTCTTTCGAACCGTTTGACCCTGATATCAATGAGGATGAAGTGGATAATTACTATCAATACTGCACGGCAATTCCTATTGGCTGGTCGCTGGCCCAGTCTTGGAATACGGAACTGGCGGAATGGGCAGGAGATATGATAGGAGCGGAGATGGAGCAGTTTGGCGTGGACCTTTGGCTGGCTCCGGCTATGAATATCCATCGCAATCCGTTGTGCGGGCGTAATTTTGAATATTATTCGGAAGACCCTCTGGTATCAGGGAAGATAGCAGCGGCCATAACGATAGGGGTACAGAAGCATAAGGGGAAAGGCACCACCATTAAGCATTTCGCAGTGAATAATCAGGAAGATAACCGGTATTTCGTCAATGCCCATGTGAGCGAACGGGCTTTGCGGGAAATATATTTGAAAGGGTTTGAAATTGCAGTAAAAGAATCCCAGCCCCTTTCCATCATGACTTCCTATAATCTGCTCAACGGTATCCATACGGCCAATAGTTATGACTTGTTACAGGCCATGGCAAGGGATGAGTGGGGATTTGACGGAACGGTGATGACCGACTGGTTTACATCCCAGGACATGCCGGAAATTACAGGGAAATTCCAGCCCCGGTATCCGATTTCGTCCTCTGTGGGATGTATTTATGCCGGAAATGACATACAAATGCCGGGCTGCCGGAAGAATGTGGATGATATTGTAGAAGCCGTAAAGACAGGCAGGGAAATGGATGGCTTTCGTATCACGCTGGCCGACTTGCAGTTTAATACGGCGAATATTATCCGCGTTGTGTTAAAAACGATGCGGTAAAAGCAGCTGCGACGCTTTTTAAGGGGCTCCTTAAGCATTTTATTTCCCTCGCGGCTGGGC
>BLLT01000083.1 GCA_011958945.1 Lachnospiraceae bacterium
CAAGTTTATGGATGCCGCACAGACACAAACTTGGCGCTTTCCTGTTATGCAATTTCAATTATTTCGGAAACTTCACTCCTGCCTGCCACCCGAATAGGGAAATCGGCCGCCTTGTACCCATTGTCCGCCATGGCAATTTCCACCCTTACCGTTTCATAGGCCAGTTCCGGAAGATTATTCTCCTTACTCAGATGGCCCAGCACAATTGTCTGCATTTTATCATTTAACAGGCGGCAAAGCAGCTGACCGGAAAGTTCATTGGACAGATGCCCCCTATCCCCCGAAATACGTTTTTTCAAATAGTACGGATAAGGCCCTACCTGAAGCATATTCAAGTCATGATTTGCCTCAATCAATAAGGCATTCATCCCTCTTAAACATTCCACCGTATAATCATTATAGCATCCTAAATCCGTGATAATCCCCAGCTTCTGCCTCCCATGGCTGATACGATAAGCCACCGGTTCCGCCGCATCATGGGAAATCCTCATGGGATTGAGCGTCAGGTCCTTAACGATAATTTTGTTATCCGCCTCCACTTCCTGGAAAAGGCTCTCATCAATTTCCCCCACAGCGGAAGAATATCTAATGGCTTCCAGCGTACCCCTTGTGCCATAAATGGGAATTCCGTATTTCCTGGCCATCACTCCCAACCCACTGATATGGTCCGCATGCTCATGGGTGATGAATATCCCATCCAGTTCCTCCGCCTTAATTCCCAGTTTTTCCAGTCCTTCTTTTGTCCTTTTCCCGCTGATTCCCACATCTACCAATATATGGGTAGTATCAGAGCCCACATAGATGCAGTTTCCGCTGCTCCCACTGGCTATACTGCACATCCGCATATCCTTTATCCAGCCTTTCTTTCTTTTTTAATCAAGCAGAGGAATGGGTTTTCCCCTGCCCGCCGCGCCCCGTACGCCGCATAGCGGCTTGTTTTCCCTGCATGGGGCTGCGCATAAAAGCAAATCATCCACCCTGCTGCCAGGCAGTCAGCATGCCGGCAGTACGCCTTTCATACACTTTGCTATCTGTTCATAGGCAGCTTCCAGGCCGGCGCTATTATCAATCACCACACTGCAATGCTTCCTGAACTCCTCGTCTGAAAGCTGCTGTTTGAAAATATCCCTTATCTTTTCCTCGCTGTATCCTCTGAATGCCCTCAATCGCTGCCCCCTGGCCTCCTCGCTGGCATAAATGTACCATAATTCATCCACAATTTCCTCATAGCCATCCTCAATCAGTAAGGCCGCTTCTATAAATAACGCCCCTATCTGCCCTTCCGTTTCCAGCCGTTCCTTCTTTTCCAGGATATATTCCTTTACCATAGGGTGCATCAGACGGTTTACCTGTTCCAGAAGGGACTTATCACGAAAGATTTTCTCCGCCATCTTCCCTTTGTCGATTCTTTTATCCGCGGCAAGCACTTCCTCTCCCAGCAGTTCCACCAACGGCTTATAGCATCTCTCCCCCGGCTCTTTTATCCTATGGGCCACTTCATCGGCAAGAATCACTTCACAGTTATAATGGCTCTTTAAATAAGCCAATATTTGCGACTTCCCCCCTCCTACACCCCCCGTAATGCCAATCGTCCTCATGCCTTCCTCCTACTTCCCGGCGCATCGGAATCATTTCGCTTCATACCAGTTTTTCCCGGTATGCATATCAATCTCCAGCGTCACTGATAAATCTGCCGCCTTCTTCATTTCCTCTTCCAAAATGGTCTTTACCTTTTCTAATTCATCCTCTGCCGTCTCAATCAGCAGTTCATCATGTACCTGAAGGATCAATCTTGACTTTAAATTTTCCTCCTTCAACCTCTTCCATACCCTTATCATGGCTATTTTGATAATATCCGCCGCCGTACCCTGTATCGGGGAGTTCATCGCCACCCTTTCTCCGAAAGAACGCTGCATAAAATTGCTGGATGACAGCTCCGGCACCGGCCTTCTGCGCCCAAACATCGTAGTCACATAGCCATCCTTCTTTGCACTTTCCACCTGCCCGTCCAAAAATTTCTTTACCCCTGGATAAGTGGCAAAATACTGCTCGATATATTCCGCCGCTTCTTTCCTTGATATGCTTAAATCCTGGCTTAGCCCAAAAGAACTGATGCCATATACAATGCCGAAATTCACCGCTTTCGCATTCCTTCTCTGCAAATCCGTCACTTCTTCAAAGGGCGTGTGGAACACTTTGGAGGCCGTTATCCTATGAATATCCTCATCCATCTTATACGCCTCTATCAGCTGGGCATCTTCCGACATATGTGCCAGTACGCGCAGTTCAATCTGAGAATAATCTGCGTCTGTGAACACATATCCTTCCTTAGGGATAAATACCTTCCGAATCAGCCGCCCCAGTTCCATCCGCATAGGGATATTCTGCAAGTTCGGCTCCGTAGAGCTAATCCGCCCTGTTGCCGTAATTGTCTGGTTAAAAGTGCTGTGAATCCGGTTTCCCTCATCGATGAAAGCCGCCAGACCTTCCGCATAAGTGGATTTAAGCTTGGCCAATCCCCGGTATTCCAATATTTCCTCCACTATAGGGTAATCCGGCGCCAGCTTCTCCAACACTTCCGCAGCCGTAGAATACCCTGTTTTCGTCTTCTTCCCTCCCGGAATCTGCATTTGCCCAAATAAAATTTCTCCCAGCTGTTTGGGGGAATTGATATTAAAATCACAGCCTGCCTTCTGATGGATACTCACCTCCAATTCCCCAATCCGACCACTTAAGGCCTCCCCGTAAGCCCTTAATTCATCCGGCTTTACCTGAATGCCCTCCTGCTCCATATCGAAAAGTACATAGGACAAGGGCATCTCGATTTCCCGCATCAGCTGCTCCATCCCTGTCTGTGCCAGCCGCTCCTTCAATATCGGCTCTGCCATCCACTCCACATAGGCCAGAAAGCAGGCGTATTCCGTCACCGTCCGCCCTTTTTCCTCCGCAGCCGCTTTCAGAGGCGTTTTGCCGAATAACTGTGTTTTCCCCGGTATGGCCAGCCCCAGATATTCCGAAGCAATATCTTCAGGCTCATAATCATTTTTCAGCGGGTTCAAAAGATAAGCCGCTATCAAAATATCAAACAGCCTTTCTGTGCAGTCCGTCTTTATATATCCATATTTCTTTTTAATATCAAATGTCACCAATGAAACATTGCTTATGGCTTCCGAAAGCCTTCCCGTCAAATAATCTTTCTTAAGAAACCCTTCCGGCTTTAGGAAATAAACCTCCTCTTCCCCAAAAGCCAGCGCCAGCCCTACAAAATCCTCTTCCCTGCTGCTGTCTTCAATAATTTCAAAGGCTGCCCTCTCTCCTTGTTTCAATCCTTGCAGGCGTTGGAAAATTTTTTCCGCCTCCCCAAAGTCCGTAACCTCTCTAAAATGCTCCGCCTGCTTATTCTTTTCCCCGCCCTTCTCAAACCGGCTTAACATATTCTTAAAACCCAGCCTGGTAAAAATCTTATAGGCATCCTCTGTATAAAAATCCCTGATTTTCGCCTCTTCGTATGCGAATACAATCTCTCCATCCACCTTAATCGTTGCCAACACTTTGCTCAAATCCGCCAGTTCCTTGTTGGCTGCCAGCGACTCCCTAATGGATTTTTTTGATATTTCATCGATATGATTATAAATTTCCTCCAAAGAGCCAAACTTCACCATCAATTCCGTAGCAGTTTTCTCCCCCACTTTAGGCACTCCCGGTATATTATCCGCCGTATCCCCCATTAATGCCTTCAAATCAATAAACTGCACCGGATTCACCTGGTATTTCGCTTCCACATCCGCCGCATAGTAATCCTCTATTTCCGTCTTCCCACCCTTGGTTTTCGGTATCCTTATTTTTATACGCTCAGAAGCTATCTGCAGCAAATCCCTGTCCCCGGAAATCAGGGAAACCTCCATGCCCTCTTTCTCCGACCTCTTAGCCAGCGTTCCAAGGATATCGTCCGCCTCCAGGCCGGGCTGCTCCACCGTTTTAATCCCCATGGCCGCCAGCACTTCCTTCATCACCGGAATCTGCTCGCGCAATTCCTCCGGCATCGGCTTGCGCGTTCCTTTATACTGGGTATATATCTCATGCCGGAACGTTGGTGCATGCACATCAAACGCCACTGCTAAATATTCCGGCTTTTCCTCCTCCAGAATTTTAAACATAATATTCAAAAAACCATAAATGGCATTCGTATGAAGCCCCTCCCCATTGCTCAAATCCGGAACCCCATAAAATGCCCGGTGCAACATACTATGGCCATCAATCAAAACTATTTTGCCCATATAAACAACCATGCCCTTTCCACAGCCTGCATACTTTCATGTATGTGCTACAACACGATAATCAAAACAATAATTGTCACAATCGTTATAATTGCCAGAGCCTCCACCCCATAGACAAAGTAATTAATCAGCCTGCCAATCTGCATTTTCCTCCTGGCATCCTCCATCACCCTGTCGAATTCATTCTGCAAATCGAAGATATCCCCATCTTCCAGGCGCGCCATACCTTCCTGTACGAGAAATTGTATGCTCAGTTCCTCCTTGCAGTCCTTACACTTCTCCATATGCTCAACAAAACTCTTAAGTTCCCTGCCCTTTAAGTCCTTGTTCAAAAAATCAGGTATCATCTTCATCACATCTTTACAATCCATAGCAGCTCCCCGCCATCCTCATAAGTCATCCCACATCCTATGTGTTGCGTCATCTCCCGCCCATAACCATACCTATTGTACTATACACTATAATAAAACATTTTAAAAGTATTCTGGCGAAATTTTTACGTTATATTTTTTACATTAAGCAGCAAAAACCGGCACCAGAATTTCCTTCCAGTACCGGCTTCCCCCATTATTCCTATATCATTTTCCGCTCAGTCCGCCCCGATAGGTTTCCAGGGTTCTAGTCATCCTACAACGCCTTTCCCCTCAGTATTACCTTCTCCAATGCCAGATCGTTCTTCTTAAGCAAAACCACATTAGCCACTTTTCCTGGCGTAATGCTTCCATATTTATCGTAAATCCCCACGCTCTTTGCAGAGTTCACCGCAGCACACTTCACAGCGCTCTCCAACGGAATATGCATTTTCTGTACTGCTGTCCTCATACAATCCATCAAATTCGTTGCCGATCCTGCAATCGTTCCGTCTGCAAGTGTTGCCAGATTTCCCACTACTTTTACGGCCTGTCCTCCCAAGCTGTAATCCCCGTCTTCCAAACCCGTAGCCATCATACTGTCACTGATCAGAATAACTTTATCATCGCCAAAGATTTTAAAAGTGGTGCGCACCACTGCCGGATGGATATGAACGCCATCACAAATAAGTTCCACTTCTGCCCCAGAATCCGCAGCAGCAGCAATTGGCCCCGGTGCCCTATGGGTATAAGGGTTCATCGCATTGTACAAATGGGTCACATGGGTAGCACCTTTTTCGAACGCTTCCATTGCCGTGTCATAGTCCGTTGCCGTATGAGCCACGGAAAGCACCGTTTCGTCCTTCTTTTCTTTAATGAACTCCATTGCACCTTCCACTTCAGGCGCAATAGCCACCAGCTTTATCATATTTCCGGAAGCCCGATTCAGCTTATCAAACATTTCTACATCCGGCTTACGGATATAAGCCCCGTTCTGTGCACCCTTTTTGCTGGCCGCAACAAACGGGCCTTCCATGTTTATCCCGCACAAATCCGCCGCTTTATCGTTCTTTACTTCCTTCACATAAGCGGCTGCCGTTTCACAGATACCCTGTAACGTATCCTCCCCCAGCGTCATCGTAGCAGGAACAATAGAGGTAACGCCCACAGAAGCTTCATATTCCGCCATTGCCGTAATCGCTTCCCTCGTTCCATCGCAAAAGTCATGCCCCATACAGCCATGGAAATGAATATCGGTAAGTCCCGGAACGGCAAAGCATTCCTTTGCATCAATGATTTCTTCCCCATCCGCTTCCTCTGCGGACATCACAAATTTTCCGTCTTTTATAAAAATGTCCTGCTTTGCAAACCTGCCTTCTTCCGTAAAAACGCTCGCATTTTTTATTATCATCTCATCAAATCCTCTTTTTACAAATTTTATGAATCATGTAAAATATTATATCCAAATGATGTATCGTCAATACCTTTCCATAAGGCCTATTTCACCAGCGATAAGGCAGCTTTATCCGCCACGACCGTTACATTCGGATGAAGCTGCAAAACAGAGGCCTGTACCTTAGGGGTAATCGGCCCGAAGAAAGCGTCCCTAACAATAGCTGCTTTATCTTCGCCGCTGACTACTACTAATACCGCCTTTGCCAGCATAATTGTCTTAATCCCCATCGTATACGCCTGTTTCGGCACATCATCATAAGATGCGAAAAACCTTTTGTTCGCCTCAATGGTAGAAGGGGTCAAATCCACACAATGGGTCTCCGGAATAAATTCATCAGCCGGTTCATTAAATCCAATATGGCCATTGTGCCCCAGCCCCAAAAGCTGCAGGTCAATCCCGCCTACCGATTCAATCACCTTATTATAATCAGAGCATGCTTTGTCGCTGTCCGGTTCCGTACCGTCCGGAAGATGAGTATTGTTTTTATCTATATTAACTTTGCTAAACAAATGATCATTCATAAAATAATAATAGCTCTGGTCATTATCCCTGGTAAGCCCCTTGTACTCATCCAAGTTCACCGATGTAACCTTAGAGAAATCCAAATCCCCTTTTTTATACCACTCCACCAGCTGTTCGTATGTGCCAATGGGCGTAGATCCTGTTGCCAGCCCCAGCACGCAATTCGGTTTCATAATTACCTGGGCCGAAATAATATTAGCCGCCTTCCTGCTCATATCCTTATAGTCTTCTGCTCTTACAATTCTCATTTTTTTATATTCTCCTTTCTTGTTTTGCAAGTATTTTCATTTAAATGTATTATAAATTCATTATATCATCTTTTCTCATAAGTTTAAATATCGGAAGCTCAAAAGAGCTTCCGATATGCCAGGAACTTTACTATAACCAAAACAAACTAATCTATTCAGCTGGGATTACAGCATTTTCTTCATTTCATCTGCAACAAACTGAACCTTTGTTCCAACAATTACCTGAACAGAAGTTTTGCTCGGTCTCATAACACCGGCTACACCAGCCGATTTAATCTTCTTCTCATCAACCTTTGTGTAGTCTTTGATTTCGAAACGAAGTCTTGTAATACAGTTATCAAGAGATTTTACATTGCCTTTTCCGCCAATGCCTTCCAGAACGATTTTAGCTACTTCTGTAAAGTTATCATTGGAAAGAACAACTCTCTTTTCAGATTCTAAATCATCATCTTCCCTACCAGGTGTCTTCAAGTTGAAGGCAGTAATTACAAAACGGAATACTACGTAATAAATGATACCTACAACGATACCTACCGGAATCAGGAACCAAGGGTTCTGTGCCAAAGGTGTGAAGGAACTCAGTACCATATCTACTGCACCACCGGAGAAGGAGAAGCCTGCACGGATAGGAAGGGCAACAGTAATCGCTGCTGTAACACCTGCCAGAACTGCATGCACTGCATATAATCCGGGTGCAAGGAACATAAATGCGAATTCGATAGGCTCTGTAACACCTGTAAAGAAGGAACAGAACGCTGCGGATGTCAACAAACCGTAAACAACCTTTTTCTTATCGGATTTCGCTGTATGGTACATAGCCAAACATGCTGCAGGAAGACCGAACATCATGAACGGGAAGAATCCTGTCATATACATACCTGTCTGCCCGTAAACACCGGTGTTGCCCCAGAAATTACTCAAATCGTTAATTCCTGCAACGTCGAACCAGAATACGGAGTTAAGTGCGTGGTGCAGACCAAACGGAATGAGCAGCCTGTTAAAGAATGCATAAATACCAGCGCCGATAGCTCCCAGGCCGGAAATGCCTTCGCCTAAAGCAACCAGGCCGCCGAATACGATAGGCCAGATCACAAACAATACAGCTGATACTACGATAGATGCCAAAGCTGTAACAATTGCTACTGCACGTTTGCCGCTAAAGAAGGAAAGTGCATCGGGAAGCTTCACGCTCTTGAACTTATTGTAGCATGTAGCACCAATCAAACCGGCAAGAATACCGATAAACTGGTTGTTGATTTTACCGAATGCTGCATGTGCATCTTTACCTGTCAGACCTGCGATTGTTCCGCTGTTTAACAATGTGATGAACATTAAGAAGGAAACAAGGCCAGCCAGACCAGCCGTACCGTCATTGTCATCGGACATACCTACTGCAACGCCGATTGCGAACAGATAAGGCATATTGTCAATTAATGCGCCGCCTGCTTTAATCAGGAACAGACCTAACGAATACATGAAACCGCCTGCTGTAAAACCTGCTACCTCACCAGCCATCGCTGCAGGCGCCAGAATATAACCAACCCCCATCAGGATACCGCATACCGGCAAACAAGCAACTGGAAGCATCAATGCCTTACCAATTCTCTGCAAATATCTCATCATAAATCAATTACCCCCTTGTTTAAGTTTTTGAATCCTGCCCTGGCCGCAGAATTTTGTTACTTGTATTATTCAAAGGATTTCTCCTTGGAATACGGAATTATAGAGTTTCTTCAAAAAACTTCTTTAATGCCTCTATGGCCTCATCTTCATCCGGCCCTTCTGCCGAAACGGTAACTGTCATCCCCTGCTTTACTCCAGCCCCCATCAAAGCCATTATCTTCTTTGCATCCGCCTTTTTTGTACCTGTATCCACCGCGATTGTACTTTTAAAAGGCGATGCCTGTTTCACCAAAAGCCCTGCAGGCCTTGCATGAATTCCCAACTCATCTTTAATCGTGTAACTAAACTGCTGCATAACAGCCTCCTCATTTTTCTTAATTTTATTTCTGGATTTCTATTACAGTATCCCCTGCATTTACATCCTTATCTGTCAGGCCTTTTATCTCTGCGTATTCGTCGGAGTTGCAGATAATCACAGGTGTTATCACATCATACCCTGCTGCCTTTACCTTCTCCAGGTCCACCTCCATCAGCAGTTCGCCTTTCTTTACCTTCTGCCCTTCCTTGGCAATGATCGTAAATCCATCCCCTTTTAAGGCAACCGTATCCAGCCCTACATGCACGAGCAGTTCTGCCCCTCCGGATACCGTCATCCCCACCGCATGGCCCGTAGGGAACATGGTCGTAATCACCCCGTCCGCCGGTGCACAAACCTTGCCGTCTTCCGGGATTACCGCCACACCTTTCCCTAAAATCTCTTCGCTGAAAGTGGGGTCGCTCACTTCCTTTATGCTGACGCATTTCCCTTTTAACGGAGACCCAATTTCCATTCCTTTTTTCTTAAAAGCATCAAATAAGCCCATTTCCATCCTCTCCTTATCTTCCTTTATTCTTCTGATAAATCTTTAATCCTTTTCACATTTAGCGTCAGGTAAATCTTTTCCTCTTCCGCCATTGTACATCCATATTTCTCTTTGATAAATGCATCCACTTTCCCGATAAGTTCATACTCTGCCTTACAATGTTCCCTTACAAAGCCAAACAGCACTGCATCCCCTTTTCCCGGGTTGGGCATCTCTTTCATCATCCGGTATGACATATGCTTCAGGTTAATGGACAGCCTATCCCGGTGATTGGACGATTCCACGCAGGCCGGAATCTCTTTTGCAATAATTTCCAGCATCTCCTGAATCATCTGTGTATAAGCAAAGGTGGTACTGATTGCCTCATTGTACTCCGCATTCACTATATGGATTGCGATAGTAGCCGCTTCATCTTCAATCAACCGTATCCCTGTCTTTTTCTCTATCAGGTATAATGCATGGTTTCCTATCATATACTCATTGGGGTAAAACATCTTAATTTCTTCAAAAAGCGCATTGTGGAAAAGCATCCCCTCTTTAAACTTATCAATAGCAAAGCTGATATGGTCTGTTAACGTCAGGTAAACATTCTCATTCAGCCTTTCCTCCAGCACCTCTTTTGCATAAGATATAATTTCATCCGTCACCTGAATATATTCCAACGGAAGCTTCTTCAGCAATTCTTTAAAGCGCTCCAGGCTATCCTTGTTGTCAAGCCTGAATATCTTTTCAATTTTGTTTTCGTCAAGCTTCTGTCCCGCCCTTTTGCCAAAGCCAATGCCGCAGCCCATAATGATTAACTCGTTCCCCTCGCAGTCTGTGGACGAAACAATATTATTATTAATTATTTTATCTGCTTTCATTCCTAATACCTATTGAGTATATTCTATTTAGCAAACAATACCATTAGATGTCTCTGGTGAAGTAAAAAAACCAAATTTTATAAGTCAATCTTTCTACTGTATGATTAACTTATAAAATTTGGTTTTGCCTGCTTCCCCAGTAACAATCCAATACTTTACATTAATAATGCTTTCCTCTATTCATCTGAATCCATAATAACAATTTATACAATTTTTGTCAAGTGAAATATTTCCTTTTTTGTATTTTTTGTTGTATGGCAACCTTTTATTACCTATTTTATTATGCATTATGCGAATAAATACACCATTTTTTATATTTCTTGTTATATGTGTTTGATTTTTTGCTAAATAATATTATTCTCCCACCATCCCGCTGCAGTTGCCCAGGAAATCTTATTTTTCTGCTTATTTACAACGCTATGGCGTAATTTTCTATTACATAGAAAAAGCCTGGAACACCTATTTTATAGATTTCCAAGCTTTTCCATACTGCCGGCGATGGGACTTGAACCCATACGTGGTTGCCCACAACAGATTTTGAGTCTGCCTCGTCTGCCATTCCGACACGCCGGCTACTTCTTTTCCTGCCAGCTGCTAACTTTCTCTAACAGCCGAGTTATATAATACCATACCCGGCAGGAATTGACAAGTACTTTTTTTCATTTTATTTACCATTTTTTTCTACCTTAAAACTCTTTTTTCAGACTCTCATAAATTCCCAGTCCGTCAAAAGAACTGAAATAATCTTTCGGCGTCTCTGCACGGCGTATCAGCTGCACCTCACCGTTCTCCCTAAGCAGCAGTTCCGCTGATTTCAGTTTCCCGTTATAATTGTATCCCATAGAAAACCCATGGGCCCCCGTATCATGAATAAACAGATAATCCCCCTTATCAATCCTGGGGAGCATCCTGTCCACCGCAAATTTGTCATTATTTTCACATAAAGAGCCTACCACATCATATTTAAAGCTGCAAGGCTCCTGTTCTTTCCCCAGCACAGTAATATGGTGATATGCCCCATACATTGCCGGGCGCATCAAATGAACCGCACAGGCATCCACGCCAATATATTCTTTATACGTATGCTTTTCATGAATTGCCTTTGTGACTAATGCCCCATAGGGCCCCATCATAAAGCGCCCCATCTCCGCATAGATAGCCACATCCCCCATCCCTGACGGCACGAGCACTTCTTCATAAACCTTTCTTACCCCTTCCCCGATTATACGGATATCATTCCCCTTCTGCTCCGGCTGATAAGGAATCCCCACCCCTCCGGAAAGGTTAATAAACTGAATCTTTGCCCCTGTTTCCTTTTTCAGCTGCACAGCCAACTCAAACAGCTGCTTCGCCAGTAAAGGATAATACTCATTAGTCACCGTATTGCTGGCCAAAAATGCATGAATCCCAAAATTCTTTACCCCTTTCTCTTTCAGAATACGGAATCCCTCAAACATCTGCTCTTTTGTAAATCCATATTTGGAATCCCCTGGATTATCCATAATTCCATTGCTCATGGTAAACACACCCCCTGGATTGTACCTGCAGCTTATTGTTTCCGGCAGCTTCCCAAGAACTCCTTCCAGAAAGTCAATATGGGTAATGTCATCCAAATTAATGATTGCCCCCAGCCTGGCAGCATATGCATATTCTTCCGCCGGCGTTTCATTGGAGGAAAACATAATATCTTTCCCTTCCAGCCCTACCGCCTTACTCAACATTAGTTCCGTCTTGGATGAGCAGTCACATCCACAGCCATATTCCTTAAGAATCTCTATCAAGTATGGGTTAGGCGTAGCCTTAACCGCAAAATATTCCTTAAAGCCCTTATTCCATGAAAAGGCCTCCTTCACCGCCTGGGCATTTTCCCTTATACCCTTTTCATCATAAATATGAAAGGGTGTGGGGTAATCTTTCACAATTTTTTCTATCATCTCTTTTGTAACAAATGCTTCCTTACTCATTTCTATTTTCTCCTTTTGTTAATTCAATTAATTTTATTTCATTTCTTAGTGCCTCTTTAAAAACACTTACAAAGTTCCTCTGCCCTGAATAAAGGCATGTGTCCGTCTTTCCTCCTGCTATATCCCCGGTTAACACATACACGGAATCTATGATCAGGCGTATCTGCTTTTCTTTCTTGTCCGTAAGATACAAAAATGTAGGCTCTATCCCGGTATCCTTATCGGTAATAAAAACCAGCTTAATTTTCCGTTCCGACACAGCTTCCAATTCTTTCCGAATACTCATAAGGAAATCCCCCGGGGCGGAAAGATAGATTCTTTGCTGTGCCTTTTCCAGCATAGTAATTATCTTATTCCTGATGTTGGAAGCCCCTTCAATGGTGATATATCCATCCAAAGGTTCATCCGCCGCAGGCATATTTTCCATCAGGAATTCCTTTTCCCTTTCCAGAATCCGGATTTTGTTATTACAAAACTCTTCAATAGAAACAGCGAGATACCTGTTGGCGCTTCCCTTTACCAGATATGCAGCCCCCGCCTCCGCCAGATTCGAAAGGCTTCCATACACATTCGAACGGGAAATCCCTGTCTGCTTCGATACCTCATAGCCCGTGAGCCCGCCCTTTTTATAAAGGCACAGATATATCACAGCTTCCTGTCTCGTCATGCCAAACCCCATTAATTTTTCCAATATTATCGTTTCATCCATATCCCGCCGTTCCCTTTAGTGTTTCTTTACAGAACCACTATATGGTTTTCTATCCGATTTGTCAAGAAAAACTTTCAAAGGCATTGGCTGTAAAGTAACAGTTCAGCCCAGGACTTTAAAAAAATCTGTGCAAAAAATATGCACAGACTTTCCAAAAATTTACCACATATATAACGTCTAAAGATTTAGCTGCTAAACCAGGCTTCTAAATATTTTCAATCTGCCAATCCACCGGATCTGCGCCATTTTTCACCAGAAACTCATTAGCCTGGCTGAAATGCCTGCATCCAAAGAAACCACGATATGCGGATAGCGGGCTGGGATGGGGTGCTTTCAAGATTAAATGCCTGGGATTATTGAGCATGAAGGCTTTATTCTGAGCCGGCCTTCCCCAAAGCAAATATACGATCGGCCTCTCCTGCGCATTGACAGCTTCAATCACTGCGTCCGTAAACTGTTCCCACCCTTTCCCTTGATGGGAATTGGCCTGATGGGCCCTTACCGTAAGCACTGTGTTAAGGAGCAATACGCCTTGATCCGCCCATTTCTTCAAATAGCCATTATTGGGTATACTGCATCCCAAATCATCATGCAGTTCCTGATAAATATTCTGTAAAGACGGAGGTATTTCTTTCTGGTCGGGCAGAACGGAAAAACTCATCCCGTGTGCCTGATGTTCGTTATGGTAAGGGTCCTGCCCCAGCAGGAGCACTTTCACCTCGCTTAAAGGGGTAAAATGGAACGCATTAAAAATATCGTCTGCCGGAGGATAAACCACCGCCCTGCTATATTCTCCCTGTACAAATTGAAAAAGCTGCCTATAATATGGCTTGGAAAACTCAGGTTTCAATACATCCAGCCAGTCATTCTGAATCATTGCCATTCTTTTGTACTCCTCCTATTTTAGCATCTTATGGACACCCCTTGCCCTTTCAGGAAATCTTTCACCTCACTAATTTCCAGTTCCTTATAATGGAACAGCGATGCTGCCAGTGCTGCATCCGCCTTCCCTTTTGTCAAGGCCTCATAAAAATGCGCTGCATCTCCTGCCCCTCCCGATGCGATCACTGGGATGGACACATTTTCTGCAATCATTTTTGTCAACTCAATATCATATCCCGCTTTTGTGCCATCACAATCCATGCTAGTCAACAGTATTTCACCTGCCCCCAGCCGGTCCACCTCCATGGCCCATTCCACAGCGTCCAGCCCTACATCTATCCGTCCACCGTTTTTGTAAATATTCCACCCGGAACCATCTGCCCTTCTTTTTGCATCAATCGCTACCACTACACACTGGCTTCCGAATTTTTCCGCCGCCTCACTAATCAAAACAGGACGGTTGATAGCCGATGAGTTGATGGAAACTTTGTCGGCCCCCTCCCTGAGAATGGCTTTAAAGTCTTCCACCGTCCGGATTCCGCCTCCTACGGTAAAAGGTATAAAAACTCTTTCCGCTACCCGTCTTACCATATCCACCACCGTTGCCCGGGCATCGGAAGACGCTGTAATATCCAAAAACACCAATTCATCCGCCCCTGCTTTGTCATAAGCCTCCGCTATCTCCACGGGATCGCCGGCATCCTTCAGATTAACAAAATTTACCCCTTTTACCACCCTTCCGTTATGAACATCCAAACACGGGATAATACGCTTCGTATGCATTTATGCTCCCTCCCCTTGTATCTGAATGAAGTTTCGGAGGATACCAAGACCTACAATAGAACTTTTTTCCGGATGGAACTGACAGGCGAACACATTATCTTTCTCCACGGAAGCATGAATCAGCGTATTATATTCCGTAGTGGCGGTAACAATTCCTTCTTCTTCCGCCTTCAAATAATAAGAATGCACAAAATATACATAAGCATCCTCTAAAATTCCTTCAAACAATCTCCCCCGATTAGGGTATCTTAATGAGTTCCACCCTATCTGGGGAACTTTTCCGCCATCCTTTTCCGGTATCCTCAATATCTCACCTTTTAAAATGCCCAGCCCCTTTACCCCGGCGCTTTCCTCACTGCGCTCAAATAAAAGCTGCAGCCCTAAGCAAATGCCGAGAAAAGGAGTTCCTTTGTCTATGGTCTCTTTTATGACA
>BLLT01000084.1 GCA_011958945.1 Lachnospiraceae bacterium
CTTTTTACTTCATTCTTTACAAGATTTTCTGCCTGTGATTTTAAATTCAGCTGGGAGGTAGCTCTCCCTGACATAGAATAATTTTCATCCCCTGAAAAAAGCATATTCCCTGCCGCATCAATAATCACGATATTATTCGTTGTCTTATTCCCGATAGCCGTTGCTATTGCCCTGGCCAAAAAGGCTGCATTATCCGTTGTGAATTCCTCATCCGGATCCAGTTCCAACGCAACAGAGGCAAAAGACTCCTCCTCTGAAGATATGAGAGTTCCGTCATCCTCTGTTATGGAAAGTTCTACCTTAGCTGTCTTTATCGCAGGAAACATAGCAAGGAACTGATTTTCCAGTCTGTTTTCCATATAAAACTGATATTTCTTCTTTTTATCGGATTCTGTGGAGCCAAAGCCCCCTTCTGTTACTTTATCAATCGAATATGCATCGGAACGGATATCATTGGCACCCAGAAGAAGCTGTGCCTGTGCTTCCTGCCGTTCCAGTACTTTAATCTGCAGCCCGTCATCGGATATTGAATATGTAATCCCTTCACCTTCCAGCAGTTCCACCACCTGTGATGCCTGCTTCGTCGATTCACAGGTCATCAACTGTGTATACTGCGGCCTGGTAAGTAAAACTACTATAATTGCAACAGTCAGTACAATACCTGCTCCGGCCGAAATGATAATCGTCTTCTGTTTTGCCGTAAACTTATTCCACCATGCAAGAACTTTTTCTAAAAGCCCCCTCATTCTATCTGCCATCGTTCAGTCTCCTTATCTGATTTCACTTTTATCAGATTTATTAGATTTGTATCTGCATAAGTTCTTTATATGCATCTAACAGCTTATCGCGAACCGCAACGGTATATTGCAACGCCGCAGAGGCCTTGCTCATCGCTATAGATAGTTCATGGGTATTCTCTGTTTCACCGAGCATCCATCTTATCTCTTCATTTTCCATATCGGACAAATAGTTATTGGTGGTATTAATATTCTCAACTGCTTTTTGAAAAATGCTGTCAAAAGTATCCGTCTTTTCCGATGTCTGTTTATTAATCTGGCTATTCTCCGCCGTCTGCCTCACAGCCGCCGAACTAATATTATAAAGCGATGAAATATCCATAGTTCCCTCCATTTTTAGAACCCTAAATTACGTTATAGCTTAATTATTATTTACCTGCCGAAGTTATTTATAGCCGTTTACTGTGACTGGCCGATTTCCAGCCCCTTCATGGCAATCGCCTTGCTGGCATTAAAGGCCGTTGAGTTAGCTTCATATGCCCTGCTGGCATCAATCATATTGGTCATTTCCGTAATAATATTCACATTAGGGTACGTCACATACCCATTTTCATCGGCATCAGGATGAGACGGGTCATAAACCATAGTCATATCCGTCTCCTCATCTTCATATACCCTGTCAACCTTTACCCCATCCCCTGAATACCTGTCCCTTGCCGTATTAAGGACCCGGCTAAAGGGCGTATGTGTATTCTTTTCGGCAAAAGTAACAACTTTCCGGCGATAAGGCGTTCCATCCGCCGTACGCGTTGTATTTGCATTTGCGATATTTTGCGATATAATGTCCATCCGGTATCTTTGTGCCGTAAGCCCGGAAGAATTAATATTAAATGATGAAAAAATACTGCCCATCTGTTTCCCTCCTCATGATTATTTCATAACCATCCTCAAATTTTTAAACTCCTGGTCCAGGCAATCAATCAGCCCATTATATTTTAACTGATTCGCCGCCAAAGTAACATTCTCTGTCTCAATATCTACATTATTGCCGTCCACACGATACGAAAAGTTAGCGGAATCCGTATAAGTCCGGGGACGAAGCCTGTTTATTTTCAAATCTGCCACCTTATCATCCATGGATTTATATCTGGAACGCCCTAACGCATTGGCCAATTCATCCTCGAATGCAACATCCTGCCTCTTATAGCCTGGCGTTGTCGCATTCGCAATATTATTGCTGATAACATCATTGCGTATCCATGCAGCATCTGCAGTTTTCTGCAGCACATTAATATAATCAAAAGCGTTTGTATTAATCATTTATACCTTACTCCTTTCAAAATCCGAAAACTTTCCCACTCTTCTATTATAAATAAAATCTGAAAAAACACAAGCCGAATATTCAAAGAACAATAAAATAAAAAGGATTTACGCAAAAACAAATCTAAATCCTTTTATTTCCTGACGGCATCCATGCCTAATGTCTATTTTCTGTTTTCCGCCTTTATTTTTTCTATTTCATCAAACACTACATCGTTTAATACTTTAATATATGTTCCCTTCATTCCTGAAGAACGGGATTCAATAACCCCTGCGCTTTCAAATTTTCTCAGCGCATTCACTATTACAGAACGTGTAATGCCTACCCGGTCTGCGATTTTGCTTGCCACCAGTATCCCTTCCATTCCTCCGAGTTCATCAAAAATATGTGTAACGGCTTCCATTTCTGAAAAAGACAGCGTGCTGATTGCCGAACGAACCACCGCAAGCTTCCTGCTTTCCTCTGCGCTTTCTTCATTGACTGCACGCAGCATTTCCAGACCAACTACCGTTGTTCCATATTCACACAAAATAATATCATCAATATCATACTGATGATCGCACTTATAAATAAACAAGGTGCCCAGCCGCTCCCCAGCTATCTCAATCGGAGTAATAATCGCCTGGAATTTATTCACATCAATATTTTCAAACCCCAGCGTTTCCAGATTAACGTTCTCTTTTGTAGACAGCACGGCAAGCATTCTTTCATTCAACATGGCATCGATAAAACCGCCCACACGTTCAGCAATCAGTTCATTAATGGAATCCACATCCGCCGCTGCGCCTATCCCAAGCACCTTTCCCTTCTTGCTGATAACTAATACATTGGACGATAAGATTTCACATAATACATGACAAATATCATTGAAAACCACTTTGCTTGAATTGTTATTGTGTAGCAACTTTCCAATTTTTCTCGTCTTATCCAACAGCTGTACGCTACTCATTCCATGACCTCCGTCTTTTCTTCCGCAAAATGCCACATAAAATACTCAGTCCAGGGATATGTTCCACCCCATGCCATTGTTTACCGTGCTCATTGTAACATATTAACATCTGTATATCAATAATTTTAAGATGATTTTTTTTTTAATTATTCCGATTTTTGAAACAATTTTTATATTTGCTATAGTTTTTTCCAAATTTGTAAATTAATGTTACTTTTTTACTAAAATTATCTGGTAATTTTTTCCTATGCCATGTTCCATAGTCAGTAATTCCTGTTCTAAACTGCATTTGCGAACCGGTATTGCCGGGGATTGCGCATGACAAGTCAGCCGATGCAGCATATGCACAGGCTTGGGGTTAAAAATTTTTACTTCTCACACTTATTCACCACATGTCCGCACTTCTCATTGGAGCACACCAGCTTATTTCCTTTTTCCAGCATAATGGCGCCGCACTGTTCACATTTTTCATCGGAAGGCTTCTGCCACACCATGAAGCCGCACTCCGGATTATCGATGCAGCCATAATATCTCCTTCCCTTTTTAGTTTTCTTAAGCACAATATCCTTTCCGCATTCGGGGCAGGCTATGCCTATTTTTTCATAATAGGGCTTCGTATTGCGGCATTCGGGAAAGCCGGGACAGGCCAGAAACCTTCCATGGGGGCCATATTTAATCACCATCTGCCTGCCGCAGATATCGCAAACCTCGTCTGAGAGTTCATCGGAAATTTTTACATGTTCCAATTCCTTTTCCGCATTTTGGACCGCTTCTTCCAAATCCGGGTAAAAGTTGGAGATTATCGTTTTCCATTTTACCGTTCCCTCTTCCACTCCATCCAGCAAGGCCTCCATATTTGCCGTGAAATTAACATCCACAATGCTGGGGAAAGCCTCCTTCATCATATGGTTTACCACTTCTCCCAGTTCCGTCACGTACAGATTCTTGTTTTCCTTTACCACATATCGCCTGGCCAATATGGTTGTAATCGTAGGTGCATAGGTACTCGGACGGCCAATTCCCAGTTCTTCCAAAGCCCTGACCAAAGAAGCCTCCGTATAATGAGGGGCTGGCTGGGTAAAGTGCTGTTTGCCGTCAAGGTCTTCCAGCCGGAGTTCCGTATCCTTATCTATCCCCTTCACCAATGTATTGCTTTCTTCCTTATCGTCCTCCTGAACATAAACACTCATAAATCCATCGAATATTTCCTTGGAAGCCGATACGGTAAACCTATGCCCGTTTCCGTCTATTTTCACAGAAGTTGTCTCATATTTTGCCGGGTTCATACGGCTTGCTGTAAATCGTTTCCAAATCAATTGATACAGCCTGAACTGATCCCTGGAAAGGGAATCCTTCATTTGTACCGGCGTACGCGATATATCGGTAGGGCGGATTGCTTCATGGGCATCCTGTATTTTTTTATCCGTTTTCTTTTCTTTCACAGCAGTTGCAGCATACTCAGGGCCATATTCCTTTTCAATATATTCTTTGGCCAAAGCCTCTGCTTCTTCCGATACTCTGGTAGAGTCGGTACGCAGATATGTGATGATACCTACCGTACCATTCCCTTTAATGTCAATCCCTTCATATAATTGCTGTGCCAGCCGCATCGTTTTCTGCGTGGAAAAATTCAACACCTTGCTGGCTTCCTGCTGCAGCGTAGACGTAGTAAAGGGCAGCGGCGGTTTCTTCATCCGCTCCCCTTTCTTCACTTCCGCCACTTTATATTCCGCCCCTTTTAATTCTTTTATGACCTTATCCAATTCTTCCTTGGACGCAATGCTTACTTTGCTGTCCTTCTTCCCGTAATATTTAGCCATCACAGGTTTTCTTTCACCGGGAATGCGGAACACGCCATCCAATGTCCAATATTCTTCCGGGATAAATTCGTTGATTTCCTCTTCCCTGTCACAAATAATACGCAGCGCTACCGACTGCACCCGCCCGGCGCTTAACCCTCTCTTTACTTTCGCCCAAAGCAATGGGGAAATCCGGTAACCTACCATACGGTCAAGTACACGCCTTGCCTGCTGGGCATCCACCAGGTCCATATTAATCTCCCTTGCATTTTTCAACGACTCTTTCACCGCATTTTTCGTAATTTCATTAAACGTAATCCTATATACCTTTTTATCTTCCAATTTCAATGCCTTAAGCAGATGCCAGGAAATCGCCTCGCCTTCCCGGTCAGGGTCAGTAGCCAGGTAAATCTTTTCCGCCTTCTTTACCTCTTTGCGCAGATTGGCAAGGATATCCCCCTTCCCCCTGATTGTTATATATTTCGGCTCATAATCATGCTCCACATCCACTCCCAGCTGGCTTTTAGGCAAATCCCTTACATGCCCGTTGCTGGCTGCCACCTCGTAATTGGCGCCAAGAAATTTTTTAATTGTCTTCACCTTTGCCGGCGATTCCACTACTACCAGATATTTTGCCATAACAATAACCATGCCCTTCCCACAGCCCGTCAACTAAAGCTGCCACTGATTTTCCACTCCGCCTATATATATTGTATTTACATTCCTGTAAATTATGTTGCCATCAATCTGAACCACTATACAATAAATTTTTCTTACATGCAAGCATATTATAAAAAATTTATAATCTCCTATTATTTTTAACCTAAAAATTCCCCCTTCTTAAATTGCCCCGCCCCCACACGCACTGCCTTTTCTTCCAAGCAAAGCCTGGAAAGGGCGCATACCAAATCTCTATACCCTATCCCCGTCTCCTGCATCATTTTATCCACATCCTTTGGATAAAAATCCAGTATCCCCAATATTTTCTTATCTATTTGTGTCTGTCCAATTTCCTTTTCCTCACCGGTCATACTCCCTCCGCCGTTCCCCTTTTTCAAATTCCTTGCAGGACCGATGCCTTCCTCCCCGCTTGCCCCTTCTATGCCGCACATACCATTTTCTGCCTCAGCCTTATCCTCCAACACCCTCTCAGGCTCAGATTCTCTATGCAAAAGCATATCGCCCAGCCCGGTTTCTTCCAGCAATTCATCCAGGGTTGTAAAAATACCCGCCCCCTGCTTAATCATTTGGTTACAGCCCTGGCTTAAACTATCCGTAACGCGGCCCGGTATCACATAGACTTCCTTTCCCTGTTCCAGGGCCATATCCGCAGTAATAAGCGTACCGCTTTTCTCCCTCGCTTCTATAATTAGTACCACATCCGCAAGGCCGCTGATAATACGGTTGCGCCTGGGGAAAAGCCTGGCAGCCGGTGCCGTTCCAGGCGGGTATTCCGAAATAACCCCACCGTTCTCTTTGGCTTTTCTATAAATATTCCAATTTTCGGACGGGTAGCAAATATCCGTTCCGCAGCCCAATACCGCATAGGTTTTTCCTCCTGCCTTAAGTGCTGACCATTGGCTGATTCCATCGATTCCTTTTGCCATCCCGCTGATTACATTAATTCCTGCCAGTGCCAGTTCCCTCCCGCAGCGCTGTGCCACGAAACGTCCATAGTCGGAGCATTGCCTGGCACCGATGACTGCTATGGAAGGGCTGCTTTCCTCAGGCAGCCTTCCTTCCACATAAATCCCATAAGGTGCATCCGGTATATTTTTTAACCGTTGGGGATAGCATGGATGATATATGGAAATAAAGCGAATGCCTTTTTGCTTCAGGATATGATACTTTTCAAAAATATCCCCCTCCTTTTTCGCCCTTATCAGCGCTTCTGCCCTTGACTTCGGAATAACTTCCAGCATGTCCGGCAGTTTCAAATCATACGCTTTCCTAGGGGAGCCGGCATATCCAATTAATTTTTCTATCGTCCTGCTCCCAATACCTTCCACACACGTCATCCAATAAAGATAAGGCTCCTCCTCCTGCCAATTTTCTATTTTCTTCTTTTCTACATTTCCCAATACCTTTCTCCCCCCATCCGGCATTCCAGAGCCTCTTCAATATGGATTCCCTGCACTTTTTCACTGTTATCCAAATCGGCTATCGTGCGCGATACCTTTAAGATGCGGTAATATGCCCTGGCGCTCAAATTCATCTTTTTTAAAATTTTTTCCATCAGCTTTTCCTCCTTCTTTTCCAGCCTGCAGAAATAATTTACATCCTGTTGGGGAAGCATTGCATTCCATTGATAATCCTTTCCTTCATATCTATCTTCCTGCAGCTTTCTGGCACGGATTACCCTATCCCTGATGCAATTGCTGTCCTCTTCCATGCCTTTTTGGGAGAGCTGCTCCGCCGTCACCTGGGAGACACCGGCGCATAAGTCGATTCTGTCCAACACCGGACCCGAAATGCGCCCCTGATACCTTTTGATTTGATTTGGTGTACATCTGCATCTTCCCATATCCGGATAATACCCACATGGACAAGGGTTCATCGCCCCTACAAACATACAGTCTGCCGGAAATGTGTAATTCCCGCCCAGGCGTGCAATAACAATTTTCTTTTCTTCCAATGGCTGGCGAAGCATGTCAATATAATCTGCCTTAAATTCCGGCAGTTCATCCAAAAACAGAATTCCTTTATGGGAAAGGCTCACCATACCCGGCTTTATCTGCCTTCCTCCCCCCACCAGCGCCTGGGCCGTTATTGTATGATGCGGCGCCATAAAAGGACGTTTTTTTACGAGCAAATTCTCATTGGTCAAAAGCCCGGCCAGGCTATAAACCGCAGAGACCTCCAGGCTTTCTTCTTCTGTCAGCGGCGGCAGGATATGCGGGATTCTTTTGGCTATCATTGTTTTTCCTGACCCCGGCGGACCGATGAGGAGCAGATTGTGGAAACCAGCGGCCGCTATTTCCGCTGCCCGTTTTGCCTCAGCCTGTCCCTTTATTTGACTAAAATCAAGTTCACCTATTCCTTTCACGGCATTCCCGCAAATTTCCTTCTCCGTTTCTGCTTCTTCCGCTTCCTGGTCCGGCTTTTTCCCTTCTTTCAAATATTCCATCACCTCTTTTAAATCACGCACTCCAATAATCTCTATCCCTCCGATTAATTTGCCTTCCCTATAGTTCCCCATGGGCAGCAGACACCTCTTAATCCCTTCCCCCTTTGCCCTCTGGACAAAAGGCAGCACCCCCCGGACGGGATTCACGCTTCCATCAAGCCCCAGTTCCCCCGCTGCCATAAGCCCTTGCGTGTTTTCCTTCGGAATATCCCCAAGAGCCTCTAAAATCCCCACTGCTATCGGCAAATCAAAAGCCGTGCCATCTTTCCTCACATTGGCCGGTGCCAGATTCACGGTAATCCTCATGGCCGGCAATGCAATCCCCGCATTTTTCAGCGCTACCCGTACCCGTTCCCCCGCTTCCTTTACCTCACTGCTCAAATAGCCCACCAAAGTAAATCCCGGCAGTCCCTGGGCAATATCCACCTCCACATGAATCAAGGCAACTTCCATCCCTAAAATTGCCGCCGATATAATCGTACTGAACATAACTTCCTCCTTTTTTCTTAATCATAATGCCGAAACCTCCCCTGCCCCTGCCTTTATGACCGGTTTTATGCCGGATGCACATGAACTTAATTAACATATATTCGGCATATGCATATAAAAGTAAAATGAATTCGTGAGAGAACCCTCACATTGGATTGGCATAACCTTCTATGCCAAATGAAAATACTCTAAGAACTTCCTTATTAAAAACATGTTAGAATATCCCGGCCATATGCTTTGTAAAATACTCTAATGTATCCGCACACCCTTGCATATTCGGATTTTACAAAGCATATATCGCCAGGATACCCCCTATCTCACAGCCATCCTTGGGCTTTTCAAAGTACGTTTTATTCTTCCGTTCCCGCCTCTTCCGACTCTTCCTGGGCAATCCCTATCTGCATCTCTGCCTCCTGTTTTACCGGAACAGAAAAACCATTATCAATCAACGTCTGGGTATCTATCACATAACGGTTATCCATCGTCTTCATAATATCCGTCACTTCCACACCCTGATAACTTTTGCTGCTTAAGTCTATGATATTATTATCCTTAAA
Organism: Lachnospiraceae bacterium; assembly: GCA_011958945.1. Lineage (GTDB taxonomy): Bacteria > Bacillota > Clostridia > Lachnospirales > Lachnospiraceae > Kineothrix. The sequence goes on from BLLT01000084.1 coordinate 8,980, forward strand.
TGCCAATACCATAGGCCTTAATACATTTTCTTCGTTATTACGGATAACGATTGCTTTTTCCCTTGTGCTCAGTTCCACGCTCACTCCAGGGGCTAAAATATCAATGGACTGTATCAGCGCATCCACAATCGCCGGTTCATAGATATCCGGATGGTTCACCAAGTGCTTAATGGCTACAACCTCCGATTCCGGCGGCTGGTCTAAACGCATCGCCGTCATGGCATCATAGGTATCTGCCACCGCCAGCACCTTTGCCCCCAGCGATACTTTTCCTTTTTGATCATTATTTCCCGTCTGTGCACTGCTAAGAATATTGTTCATTTGAGCACACAGCCTTTTCATGCCGGGCTGGGAGGGGAATACAGTGCCGATCAATTCATATCCTGCCTTTTCATAGGTCGCGATGACCTCCAGTTCATCTTCATTCGGATTGTCCTTTTTCGCAATCGCCTTTGGGATGGACATTTTACCGATATCGTGGACAAGCGCCGCCGCAACTAATTCCATCTGTTCTTCCCATTTCATGTTCAGGACATGGGACATCAAGGCGCACAAAATAGCAACATTCAAAGAATGCTTATATATGTAATCTTCCCTGCTCCGTAAATTCTGGATAAAGTTAATTCTTTTATTCAAATTGCCATACCTTTGCATGATATTATTTACTATACCCTGGAATTTATTCCCTTTTGCCTTATCCTGCTTTATCTTATCCAGTTCATCCTTTATCAGAAATACTGTAATCGTCTGGAAACGCTCAAAGATAATGTCTTCCTGCGTCATAGGAGGCACCGGCTCCGCAGGCTCCAATATGAACAGCCCGATTAAACCAAATGTCCTGATACTTTGAATACCCTGCACGGTCAGTTTGGAATTGCGCTCATAAAGCAATACACCGTCCTTATTATAAATAGGCCTTGCCAGCCGCATTCCCCGTTTTAATTTATCCGTCTTCACAAAAAGCATATTCAGCCCCCCTTATCTTTCGATTTTATTCTTTTTCGAACCCTTTTCTCAATTTGCCCAGCGCCCTTTTTTCTATCCGGGATACGTAGCTGCGGGAAATCCCCAACATTTCTCCGATTTCTCTTTGCGTTATTTCTTTTCCTGTTACAAGCCCATACCGCAAAAAAATAATCTCCTTTTCCCGTTCCTCCAGATTCTGCATTATTCGGCCAAGCCTTTTCAAATTCCCGGCCAGTTCCATCCGATCTATCACATCAATCTGCTCGGACTCTATAATATCCAGCAGATTAATCTCATTCCCCTCCTTATCAGTACCTATCGGTTCATATAAAGAAACCTCCTTGGAAGTCTTTTTCTTTGAACGCAACAGCATCAGTAATTCATTGTCAATGCATCTGGACGCGTATGTACTGAGTTTACCTTTGCCGGAATCAAAGGAGGAGACAGCCTTAATCAGCCCTATAGTTCCTATTGATATCAAATCCTCCATCTCTTCATCCACGTTCTGATATTTCTTGGCAATGTGGGCAACCAGACGTAAGTTGCGTTCAATCAGGATTTCCCTGGCTTCCTTGGCTTTTTCACTGCTTCCTTTTTGCAGCATCTGAATATAACGGGCTTCTTCTTCTGCAGTTAAAGGTTTTTGAAAAGTTTTCAAAAGGCGCCCCCAAAGTCAATTTATTATATTCTATGACCTTACAGCCTTTCTAGTGCCTTTCCCAATTTATATCAATTATATAAATTTTTACCCAAAATAGCAACACTCAAAATAGCCTTGCGCCGTTTCCCTCGTGCCCGGCGTGTTACTGTTTGCCCCGTGACCGGCAGCACACTTAGCGGTGCACGTGTCAGCCTGCTGCATATTTTGCATATTTCCCCATATCCGCCTTATGGCAGTCCACCTTCATCCAAATGCCGTTTTCAAGGTATTCCTGCTCCAGCACATGGGCATGCTCCATGAAATAGGATGCCTTCTGCCCTTCGCTGTAAGGAAATAAGAACTCAGCCTGTACATATTCCGCATATACCCTTTCCACAATCATCCCTGAAAGTTCTGCCAGCCCTTGCCTTCCCTTTGCAGACATATATATTTTGTCATCCCCTACCCTTTCAGGCAGCTTCGGCAATCCGCATAAGTCCGCCTTATTATATACATAGATGACCGGGATATCCGCCGCACCTATTTCTATCAGCGTCTCTTTTGTCACCTCTATCTGCTGTCTATATTCTTCATCGGAATAATCCACAACATAAAGCAGCAAATCCGCATTTTTCACTTCTTCCAAGGTAGACTGGAACGCTTTAATCAATGTATGGGGCAGCTTGTGAATGAATCCCACCGTATCGGACAACAGAATTTTTTTATTGCCTCCCAAGTCAATATTTCTCACCGTCGTATCCAGCGTAGCAAAAAGCATATCCTTTTCCAATACTTTCTTCTCTTCCTCATGCAGATATTCGTCCACCATGGCATTCATAAGTGTAGATTTCCCCGCATTGGTATAGCCTACCAGGGCGACCTTGGGTATTCTGGACTCTTCCCTCCGTTTGCTCTGGTTCTTCCTCTCTTTCGCCACTTCTTCCAGTTCCCTGCGCAGCCCGGCCAGCCTCTTTTCAATCTTCCTTCTGTCCAGTTCCAGTTTCTTCTCGCCGGCTCCTTTGCTGCTCATGCTCCCGCTGGCACCGCCCTGTCTCGTCAGGGCATCATGCATGCCTACCAGACGCGACATCAGATACTGCAGCCTGGCCGACTCCACCTGCAGCCTGGCTTCCCTTGTTTTCGCCCTTCTGGAAAAGATATCCAAAATCAGCGCCGTTCTGTCCATCACCGGCTTTCCGATTTCCTTCTGCAGGTTTCGCAGCTGGGAAGGAGTCAGGGAATTATTGAATATAATGATATCCGCCTCCAGTGCATCCGCGTATTCTTTCACCTCCTGCACTTTTCCGGTGCCTATATAAAATGCTTTATGGATGGCATCCATCTTCTGTACCACCATCCCTTCCACCTGCATCCCGCAGGCCTTTGCCAATTCCCCCAGTTCTTCCATAGAGCGGTCAAAGTTCGATTCCTCCCCTATATCCGCACCCACCAGCACTGCCTTTTCCCCTTCCCCCTGTATCTCCAGCGCTTCTTTCCCTTCTATTTCATTTTTCCACACTTTTTCATCCTGTCTTCCTTCCACGCCCGCTCTTTTCCCGTCCTTTCTCTATTTTTCACTCCAGGCAACTGCGATGCCTATAGCCTTATCATAATATGTCTCTTCTTAAATTTTCGCACTTTCATATATTTCTATACAATTTCGTTAATAAATACACGCCCTAATTTCCTTATCTCATTTAATTTTTCCAATACATCCTCCTTCTCCCTTTCCCCCAAAAAGGTAAAACATTCCTCCGCTTTCCGGTATCCAAAAATCCAGGCGGTAAGCCGGCCAATCTCCGCCAGACAGTCTATCCCCATCCCGCCGCCTCTGGCCTCTTCTGCCTGCATGTTTTTGCATACAAAGGCTCTGTCCGGGGTAATCCTGCACTGCCAAATCCCATTATTATGGGGTAAAATCGCATCTTCTATCTTTACCGTCCACGAAATATCCTTCGTCCTTGTCCGCAGCAATGAAAACATAGCCTCCACATCCACAACGCGGGCCATGATTGCCGGTTGTTTCCTTCCCGATGTGCAAACCGGACAGCATTTCCTTCTGGCCGGAAATAAAGCCTCCTGGATTTCCCCCCTCCCTTCCTCTTCGGTATAAAGGAAATACCCTTCCAGCCCCCCGTCTTTTCCAAACAGCCGGAAAATACTGCCATTTTGCGTTTTCAGTTCTTTTTCCATAACCCGATAATAGGACATATCCCTTTTCATAAACAAGTCATAATTCTTCGATAAATATGCAGTTGCAAATTCCGCCAAATCCTGCAATTCCTTCTCCGTCAAAAAAGTATGGCCTGCCAGTTCTTTCGGGAACTGCCTTTCAGGAATATATTCTTCCGGCGCCGTCTCCTTAGGAAGATAAATTTTCCTGTCATAAATATAAACAAAAGAATATGGGCGGTATATTTTCGGGTTAGCGGGCATCAAAAATGTAAACGGCTGCCTCTTTTCTTTCATAAAAGATAAGGCGGAGCGCAATATTCTGTCCATATACCCCCTGTGCCTGTATTTCTCCTTCGTGGCCACTCCCACAATATAATTGATATCCTGTTCCGCAAATCCACACCCGCACCGCAGCATCATCCGATAGGGGGATAAATGCAGCATGGAAACACAGTCTTTCCCAATCCGAAGCGCATAAGCACGATTATGCGCCACCTTTTCTTCAAAATAATAATCCGTAAATTCTTTCGAATCTTCCCAGAATACCTCTTCCCATAAAGGGCGCAGCGATATACATTCTTCCCCTTCCATTGTCACTTCTTCTACGCGCGGAATTTCAAGCATATTTCCCTCATTTCTGCACGGCGGTTTGTACCAGAAACCAATTATTGATTTTGGCCCGTCCGGTTTATGCACGCCGCACAAGCACAAACCGGGGATTCCGTTTTCCGTATCTAACACCTTTTGCCCTGAAGTTTTAAAACGGGCAAGCTGCCTTTGCCTTCCCCTTTCCAGCCGGATTCATTCCCGTTCCCTGGGGCATCCGGTACAGCCGCCGCAGCCGCCCTGGCTGGATACCTCTTTTTCATAATATTGTATAGGGCTTGTTAGCAGGCATATAGCCTGGGCGGAAATACCTTCTTCCGTTCCTGTAAATCCGAGCCCTTCTTCCGTTGTTGCTTTGACATTTACCTGGGAAATATCAATCCCCAGCGTATCGGCAATATTCTTCCTCATCAAGTCAATATGAGGGCGCATTTTGGGTTTCTGCGCAACAATCGTGGCATCTATATTTTCAATAAAAAAGCAGTGCTCTTCCAAAAGTTTTCCCACATGTTCCAGCAGTTTGACGGAAGAAATCCCCTTATAGGAATCATCCGTGTCGGGAAAATGCTTTCCGATATCGCCAAGGGAAGACGCCCCCAGCAGTGCATCCATAATGGCATGCAGCAGAACATCCGCATCGGAATGGCCTAAGAGCCCTTTTTCGTGAGGAATATTCACTCCCCCAATAATCAAATCCCTTCCTTGTACAAGCCGATGCACATCATAACCCATTCCTATTCTCATACGCACAGATGCTCCTTTCTTCTTTGCCTTTCTTTACATAAATATCCATGTAACTCTTAATTAAAGAAATATTATAACACTATTTTCCCCAAATGCATAATCTATATTAAACGAAAACGAGGAACTTTTATGAGACCTACTACTTATTATACCGGAATTACCGGAATTATTGAACGCATCGCCCCCATTCGGAGCGAATGCTGCAACCAGATTGTATCCATCCGGACTTTGGATGGAATGATTAATTTTATCCTTTCCCCCGGCACTTATGTTGTGGACAATGCCCCTTTGCGCACGGGCATGCGCGTCACTGCATTCTATGACACCAGCCAGCCTGTTCCCCTGATTTATCCGCCCCAATATCAGGCTGCCTTTATTGCCCGCACGGAGCCAGGCGAAAACGTAATGGTTGCTTATTTTGATACAAATCTTCTCTCTTCTGAAAACCAGCTGCAGCTGAACATAGACTCCGATACCCGTGTGACTACGGCCAACGGGCAACGCTTTGCCTGCAGCATCAGCAATCATCTTCTGATGGTATATTATGGAGCGACAACAAGAAGTATCCCTCCCCAAACAAGCCCGGAAAGGATTATCGTTTTCTGTTAACAGGATAGGGGAAAGTAAAACAGAATTGCAAAAGAAATGGAGATAACGGGACTCGAACCCGCGGCCTATGCGTTGCGAACGCATCGCTATCCCAGCTTAGCTATATCCCCATGCAAATTTATTGTAACACAATAATAATAAAAATCAAGCATTTTTTTCTCATTTCTGCACGGCTTTTGTAACAGTTCAGCCCAGGACTTTGCACTT
>BLLT01000085.1 GCA_011958945.1 Lachnospiraceae bacterium
TGGAAGAAAAAGTCAAGACAGACCAGCAGAAAGTCGATACCTACGAACAGAACAAGAGCGATTTTGACAGCTTCGCCGCGATTATTCGCAAGTATGTGGGGATAAAGGAACTCACCCCTGCAATCGTCAATGAATTTATTAAGAAAATCATAGTCCATGCGCCTGAAAAGGTGGACGGGAAACGGGTACAGAAAGTAGATATTGTTTTCAACTTTGTAGGGGAAATTAATTTCCTTTCTGCCAGTTAACCGAAGCGACAGAGCGCATAGACACTCAAAAAGACGGTACAGTCCTTGTAATTGGGGCTATACCGCCTAATCTGAAATTACTTCCCTCTAACCGTAAACATTTATCCTTACGCTGTTTCTCATAGTCCGCATTCCAAAGCGCCACATCCTTCTCATGTTTCGCGGCAAAGTCAGCGGTAAGTGCCCGCTGCCCAAACAACGCCATGTTCTTCTCAGCCAGCCTTTCCTTCGTGTTCTTAATGCCCTCCTCCGTCTGCCCCACTTTGCGGTCCAGCCGGGAAATCTCCGTTTCGGTCTCCTTTATGATTTTTTCCAGCTCTGACAGCTGAATCTGCTTCAAAAGCAAACCAGAATTCTTTTCCAGTGTAGCAATATTATCTTTACAGTTCTTTATCTCCCTTACCGTTCTCTTAAGGTCCGTAAGCACATCCACCCGGTATTTGATATCCGTGTCCGTATCCGTAGAAAGCGGCCCGCCCAGTTCTTCCAGATTTTGCAGGATGTTCTGCTTTTTTTCCAGTTGTCCTTTTATTTCTTCCTTCTTTGCTTTAGCCTGTTCCAGCTGAACCCTGATTGCATTTTTGCCAATATAAGGTGTCTCATAGATAGATGGGCGAATTGCGCTCGCCACGTGGTTCTGGTAACGCATACATTCCTTTGTAATCGCTGTCTTATACTGCTTTAATCTGCTGTAATGGTCGCACATCATCACCTTGCCAAGCACCATATTAATATACCGTTTCGCATATTTATTTCCGGAAGTGACCACCGTGGCTAAGGAGCCCTCCGGCGCAGTATCATATTTCTCCAGGCTCTGGGTGTTAATCAGCCCCACCCCATAAGTCCGCCGCTCCCGGCGCAGCCTGTCATACGTGCCAAGCGCAATATCAAAATTATCCGGCTCCACTAAAATATAAAACCTCTGGGTGTTCAAATAGCCTTCCACCGCATTTCTCCATGCCCCATCCGTAATTTCCAGCATTTCACACAGGACCCTGGGTTCCGGCTTCCTGCTAATCCGAACAAATTCTTCACGGATAGCGCCAATCACCCCTGTGACTTCCTCCGGGTAGGAAAGCTTCTTTTTCATCAGATTCTCAATTTTAATATCCCATTCCTTTTTCTGCCCGGACAATTCACGGATCGCGATATCCAGCTCCGCACGCTTCCTATAAACTTTTTCGCTCATATGGTTTTTATAAGCGATAACTTTCTGCAGGATATCCTTTAATTCGTGGACTTGCGGGGATTTCTCCAGCCCTTCCAGATGTACGTAATATGCTTTGATACATTCATCCACATCCGGCACTTTCAACAGACGGTTGACCTGAGCCTTCGCCTTCGCAACGCTTTCCATCAGCAAAGCCTTCTCCCGCAGCAAATCTTGCTGTGCCGCTTCCAGCATCTGCAATTTTTTCATCTGCTCATCCCTGGCGATAAAATCCTTGTCGCTGGCCAGTTCCGTATACAGATTATCCCTGATTTCCTGCCGTTCCTCCTTCTCCTTCTTCGCCCTGCTTATTTCCTTGTTCCATTTCTCCATCTCGAAATTGTCATGGACAATTCGCCCCTCCAGACCTTTGATCTCCTCTGCCAGAATATCCACCTCGATGCAATCAAGAAAATACTCATACATCTTATCCTTCTGCAATCCGTCTTCTACCTGTTTATAAAACCCCTCAATTTTTTCCAGCCTCCCCATCCTCAATTTTATTTTTTCCAGGGTATACTGCAGTTCCTGATAGGTTCTCACATTCTCCCGAAGAATGTCAATGTTCACTTCCTTCTCATCCAACACATAGGAATAGACAAAGTCTTTAATATCATCAATAGGCCTAAATGCCATCGCCTTGGGAATCAATCGGAAAAATTTATCTTCCAGCCTGCCGAAACGGTTTTTTATCATCTGCCTGGCATCTTTCTCTGTAGTGCACCATGTTTTAATCCTTTTTCCGTTGCTTGCCCTGAACTGGGCAATGGATTTGGGGATTTTCCCCTGAAAAAATAACCCCTCCTCTAACCGCTCCCCGTCCATCAAATATCGGATTGTCTTCTCCTGCCCTTCCGATGCAGAATCCACTACCGCCCCCACGATGAAATATTTCTGCCGCTTCTCTTCGTAGAATTCCAAAGCCACATGGGCGCTGATTTCCCCTGTCCGCTCGTAGGGTCTGTTTTCTTTTCCTGTTTTACAGCGGATATAGCCTGTCAGCTTCCTTTTCCCATTCTCATGGGCCGCTTTATTAAAATAATTGGCGGAGCAATTCACCACAAATTGAATGGCATCTAAGAAGGTGGATTTGCCCGCGCCATTTTCTCCGGAAATCAACACAGAATCGTCCATCTCCATGGTCACATTAGTAAATCTATGCCAGTTAATCAACTTCACTCTCGTCAGCTTCTTCATTCTGTTTTCCGCCCTTTCGGTAGTTTTCTAACTTCTCATAGGCCTGTTTGATATCCTCCACCCGCACAGCCATCAATATGGAATCATATATAATCAAACGGGAATCTTCGTTTGACAGTTCCCTGTCCAAAACCTCTACCAACTGAAATCTGCGCATGGTACTAATCGCATTGCGCAGAGTTGTTTTATCCATCATCTTATCCCGGATTTTTAAACTTAAAAATTTTTCGTGGATATCCCCCATATTGATAATCACTTCATCGCTGGCGGATAACTCCCTCTTTTTCTCATCATACATAATCCGCAAAATCAGCAAAATAACAGATTCGAACAGTTTCATATTGTATCGATTATAGTTCAGCGGATTGGTCAGCTGCACCACACCGTACTCTTCATTGATTTCCAGACGGTAACCCAATACCGACAGATAGCCGGAAAACTTTTCCCTGTATTTCATAATAAAATAATAATCGCCTTTGGTTGCTTCATTTCTTTTACAGACAAAGCAATTCCCCAACAACCGATTGCAAATACGCGTAAATTCGCCTTTATCCTTTTGCAGCATCCCTTCCAAAAAATCCATGCTAATAACCACACCCTTCCCATAGCCTGCCAGCTGTACATAAAGCCATGCCCGCTCTGCAGGCAGCGGCACATTTAATTTTCGGTTTCTTTCTTACGGATTACATAATCCCTGAACCGGTATCCGTTTACCGTAATATCCTCATCGGCTTCTATCTCATACTGCATATTTTTTCTCTGGCCATATAACCGGACATAAATGATACGGACAAAATCTTCTATGGTTTCCAAAGGCATTTCCGATGCCATCATCCGGCTTCGGCCATGCAGGCAATCCTGCACATACCGGTCAATCTTAGGCGGATTCAATACCCTCTCCATTTTTTCCATCATTTTCTTTAGCTTTTCCTGCCGCACTTTCTCATCAGGAAAATCGTTGATAAGCCCCGCGGGCTTAAATTCTTTTTTCCCTTCAATAGGAACATACAATGATTTTTCATCCAGCATCCCGCTGCTGTATATTTTAATCAGTTCCTCCAGAAAAGAAATCCTGTAGATTCCGCCCAGTTCCATGCCTTCTGCATTGATTTTCTCATTTACTTCCGACAGTATTTCCTTAAGCTGCCCTCTTACATCTTCTCCGCCGATTAAGTAAAATTTGGCCCTGTTAATGGCCGCTTTCTGATATTGGGTGTTCTTTCGGTTAATCTCCGCCAAAATATCGTCCATATTCTGGAACGCGTCTATAATCTCGTGAATGTATTGATATACCAATTCCTTTGCCTGCTCTATTGTAATCTCCCGGATTCCGGCAAGCTCCCCGCTGGCTTTCTCCATATATGTCCTGCTGCGGCTTTTATTTTCCAAACGCTCCACGATTTCCGGCCGGAACTTGGATACATTGTCCGATGTCAAAAGGCGATGGTACGCCTTATCCACAATATTCTCCATATAATCATTGAATAAAACATCCATAATCTCTGCAGGCGTCTTGTATTTCGTGAGTTCATCAATATAATGTTTGATTCCGGAATTCAGGTTTTTCAACCCTGTAATCAGCATATCCGTATTTTCAAGGATAGATAGCAGCACAATTCCGGGGTTATCTGTATTGCTCCGCACCAGACTGTATATCGTATAGATATAGCCCTGATACTCAATCTGTTTCCCTTCCTCAATCTCCAGAAGGGTTTTCATAATCTTTACTGCGTAATCCTTAAAACTGGCCCTCTGTACATAGCTTTTATCCGTTTCAACTTCAATCCATCCGTAATATTCCAGCCGGCGCAGCATCCAGTTCGCTTTATCGCGGCTATTCTTCCCATCGAACCCCTCTTCCGCCATGGATACGGCCTGTTCCTGTTCAAAATAATACTGCAGTTCCTGCACAAGGATGTCTCTTTCCACACCAAAAGAAAGCTGATGGTTCATTACCGTAAACAGCTTCGTCAGGCACTCCCAATATATCACTTTATTCGGCGATGCCAGCGGCACAAAGAAATTCTCCGAAACAATCTGAAACATCCCTGCCTCCAAAATTTTAATCTCTCTTACCTATTATCTACTATTTACCATATTTGGGCAAGAAGAAAAGGGGGAAATTACTGGGAAAATTAATGAAATTGATTTTCAGATGCGGCAGGGCGGACGGCGCATTTGCCGCATCTGAAAATTGGTTTCAGCGATGAGACTCCAACAGTTTGTCAAGATAAACTGATTTGAACTGTTTGCTGGCCAGCGCCTGTTTCATCGGCGGTAGGCGCAGTATGGCTCCGAATACCGCTGCCATAGCCCGGTGGTTTGCGAATGCCTGATTATCGAAAATCAGGTTCTGCAGTGTGCCCTTCTCAATGGCTTGCAGGACAAATCTATGCGTACTGTTTACCGGCGTTATCACCTGAATCGGCCTTCGTTCCAGTTCAATCGCCTTCGCCGGGCAATTGCGGGCGCACACGCCGCAGCCTAAACAAATCTCTTCGTTGATGACAGGGCGTTTACGTTTCCGGCCGCTTGTTTTGGTTGACTGTTCCTCCCCCTCTATTGATACTTCCTCCGTACACTCTGCCCTCTCTTCCATGGCAATTGCCAGTATCGGGCATACTTTCGCGCATTTTCCACAGGCGATACACTTTTCCCAAGACACTTTGGGAATATAATTCGTAGTAGCTACCGGCTGCATCGGGCTGAATTTCCTGGCTGCCTGCAACGCTTCGCAGCAGCATCCGCAGCAGTTGCAGATAAAGGCAGGATGCTCCCTTACATTCTCCCCAATCTGAACCAGATTGCTTTCATAGGACCGTTCCAGAACTTCCTTTGCCTCTTCTTTGGAAATCAGCCTGGCATAATCCCCATGCTCCGCCAAGGATCTGGCCACGTTATCGAATGTCAGGCACACATCCCAGGGCGCATTTATTTCACAAGGATGGCCCGCATGGTACATCTTATGCCTGCAATAGCAAGTGCCCACCCCGATATACTTCGACTCCTCCACAATGTGAGTCGCCCTTTCATAGTCCAGGATATGGTTCATTTTGTCATTCGTTAACACCGGCTCCTGTACATAGACACGGCCCAGTCTCGTCTCCGTGGCGAAGAATAAATCTTTCACAAAGTCCTCTTCCACATTCAAATACTGATAATATAATTCGCTCAGATACTTCTGGTCAATATCCCCCCTGGTCCGCATCAGGGCAAATTCAATAAAACCGGCCATCGGAGGCGGCATTACAAACTGCCTCTGCCCATAGTAATCGGAATCCACCAAAAGTGCCTTCTCGCAAAGCCTGTCCAGCAGCTTTTCCGCTTTTGCTTCGGTTGTTCCCCATATTTTTGCCGCCTTTTTCAATGTAAAGGGGCGTACCGGAAGCAGAGCCACCCACTTTGCCTCTTTTTCCGTATACAATACTTGTAAAATTTTGTACAAAGTTTCCGATGGCGGCGCTCCCTGTGTAAACCAATTGATGCGCTCTTCCAGGTTTTTATATGCGTCCTTTGTTGTTAAATGACCCATTTTTCCTCCTCTCCATCCTTTCCGCCATGGGCGAATATTTTTGTTCCATGCCAGTTTGCTTCCGTTTTTTCGTCTCACCCCGACAAGTCATTCAAAATATCGGGGATTTCTTCATATTTATCAATCCATATAATATTCAGCCCCAGTTCTCTATAATATGCCGTTCGGATATTGTCATCTATCTTTTGATATATCTCCAGCACCCCTTTGCCGGCCTTCCTCTTTACATTTTTATCCCCTGTGTTATTTTCTATCTCATTTTTAATCTCACCCCTTTTCAAGAATGCAAAATGCCTGGCCTCCTCACCTTTCCGGGAAGATGCATCTAATAATCTCCGTAAATTAGGGTCTGTCAGCGAACTGCCGATAAACAGGCAAGTGTTTTCCCGCAATGCGCTTAACTGCACCAGATTCGACCATGAATAAGAATCCCTGTAAACCCTATGATAATCTTCTTCCGAAAAAATCAGGTTAGGGTTTTTTGTCCTCTTTTCGTGTTCGCTGGGCAGATAACCATGAACATGGTAGATATTTAACTTATCCGCCATCTGCCTGTCATCATCACAGGAAATTACATGATAGCGTATATCCTTTTGCTCCAGTTTTCTTTCCAGTAAGTCATCAAAATTGTAGCTAATAATGTTCTTTACACCACAATACTGGCGCTGAGGTGTCGAAATCCTGGCAATCGCATTTAACAGTTCAGTGTCAGTATTAACGCCTTGCTCATACAATGCAGCGTGCACTAACCGATAATAATCTTCATCCTGGAATGCCGCCTTTATATACCGCATTTGCATTAATGGAGAACCCATTTTATTATTCAAGGCAAGTTCGCGTACCATTTTCTGTTCCTCAATGTTTAACTCCGTTCCCTTGGTCAATTGATTCAACATGTATATATGCAGCTTCTTAATCAGGACTTCCCACAAGGGAATCCCCCCATCCTTGGAAACCCCCGCCCCTAAACATAATACCAGATCTTCTTTAGTAAAAGCATCCTTTATCTGCTTGATATACCAATCCCTTTCCTTGCTATTCTGCCCGCATGCATTATCCGAGACTATTATATCCTCAATAAATGCCTGTTTCGGATTGATAAAATATTGTGCGTAAGAAGCTTCCGGGTCGGCGCGTTCCTCCAAATCCCCTTTATCCCAGACCATTACATTTGAGCCAAACTTTCCTCTGACGTCTTTCGGAACTGCCGTGTTAACCACCAACAAATAGCGGGCATCTTGGGAACATTCATTAAATTTCAATGCCATTTCCCCGCAAACTACAGAGACACTCTGTTTCTCCGGATTAATAAACTTAATCACACATCTTATCTCTTCTTTCACCTCTTCCAGCCCCTCTGGAAAGACCATATCAAAGCCTTCATATCCTTGGTCAAATACTACATGAAATGCACTCTTCCCCTCCCTCCCGGCTAGATCCAAAAGTAAAAAGACCACCATATTTTCAAAGGCAAGGGCTGATTCCGGTTTGGTAAATGTTTGCATGGCTTCTTCGTAAGTACCGTTTTTATCCCTCACACTTCTAACCACTTCGTCCGCATCAATGGCATCTATATTGCCATCAAACTTCTCCGCAAATGACCATATCCCTCTACTCTCATTTTCAATCAGTCCATATTTTTTCAGATAAGACCTCGCCCAGGCCATGCGGTATGAAATTTCGCTTTTACTATTAGATCCTTTATGCAAGGCCTGCGTAACTTCCTTGGGCAGTTCCATAATCTTAATCGCTTCTTCATCCAACTCTTCAATGGAAGCTTTTCCACCTTTTTCCTGCAGTGCCATCAGAATAGGTATCATCGTCTTCTGAAACCCTGGAACTGCCATGTTTTCTTCTTTTTCACTCAATTGGTTCACCATAATATTTCCCTCTTTTGCATGTTCAAAACTTCCGTAGTACCAGTTCCGTAATCCCCGGATTTTCCCCCATAGTGATGCGCTTTACCTTAAGTTCTCTTCCATAGCCGAACTTATCCATATGACCATCCCTAATTCTGGTACCGCCATGATAGCCATGTATTACCCGAATCCTATTTACCCCCGCTTTTGCCTGCCAGCCCCTTCTTTTCCAGGAACTCCCTGGCCACTGCCTTATCTTCCTTCCCGTTCACTTCCACCTCATAATTCATCTGCTGCATCTCATCCTCGGAAATGAGCCCGTTCAGCTTTTCCAATACGCCTTGCAGTTTTGGATACTTTTCCAAAGCATCTTTCCTAACTACCGTGCCCGCATCAAAAGTTTCGAAGAAAACATTATCATCCGTAAGCAGAACCAAATTATTCGCCGCCAGCTGTGCATCCGTAGTAAATGCGTTAATCACGTCCACTTCCCCATTCTTTAACGCCTCATATTTCAACGCAATCTCCATCTGCACCGTATCTTTAAAATTCATATCGTAAGCGGCACACAGTCTGGGAAACCCGGTTTCCAATTCAATATAATCCGGATTCCCTCCAAAAACCAGTTCCCCGGAAGCCGCCGCCAAATCCGAATAAGTGGCCAGCCCATACTGTTGGGCCGTTTCTTCCCTGACTGCTAACCCATAAGTATTGGAAAATCCATACAAACCAGTCCAGGTCAGCCCCATCTCCCCATATTCTTCCAATAACTGTGTATACAGGCTGTCATCATCCTTTTCCATTTCTTCCTTTTTCAATACATTCAGCCATGCAGTCCGCGTATATTCAGGATATAAATCGAATTCCCCTTTCACAAGCGCCGGATGGATATTCGTTGTTCCCCCGCCCACACCTTTTGTAATTTCCACCTTATAATCCGTTTCTTCCTCAATCAGCTGGGCGATAATCTCTGTCAGGATATACTGTTCCGTCATTGGTTTCGATGCAATCTTTATTGTCCCCTTCTCCCCGCATCCTCCAATAAGCAGCAGCATCGCCGCTAAAACTAATAAAATACTTACTTTTTTCATGTGTTTCATAACTTTTTCATCCTTTCCATCTTGTCTCCGTCATTTGATGTCCGCTTCACAACGTGCTTTCCTGATAAGGTATACAAAGCAGCTGCCTCACAAACTCATCCTTCGGTGTCCTGCGCAGTTCCTCCCCTGTTCCTTCCTGCCAGATAACCCCTTCCTTCATAATCAAGATACGGTCTCCCAGCTTAAAAGCTTCGCCAATATCGTGGGTAATAAACACCACCGTTATTCCGGTCTTTTGCTGCAAGGCCAGCAGTTCCTCCTGCAGCCCTTTCCTTGTAATCTCATCCACCGCGCCAAAAGGCTCGTCCATCAATAAAATATCAGGCTCTGCAGCCATCGCCCTTGCAATGCCTACCCTTTGCTTCTGCCCCCCTGACAGCTGTCTGGGAAAGCGGGAGACTAATTCTTCCGGAAGCTGTACCATTTCCAGCATCTTCCGGGCAAGCGACTTTTTCTCCTCCTTGGACATTTTGCTCTCCAGCCCGGGAACATAGCAGATATTCTCTTCCACCGTCATATGGGGAAAAAGCTTCGCCCCCTGGACCGCATACCCGATGCGGCGGCGCACAGCCACCAAATCCTCTTCCTGCAAAGGCAAGCCGTTTATTGCCACCTCCCCTTCCGTAGGTACTACCAGCCCGTTCATCAATTTCAACAGTGTGGTTTTCCCACAGCCTGACGGCCCGATAAGCACAATGAATTCTCCTTTATCCACCGCCAAAGATACATCTTTCAGCACTTCATTTTCTCCATAGGATGCCCTGCAATGCCGTATCTCAATCACTCTACTCAATGCCGTACCTCCCATTTACCCTTTTTTCCGCCCTGGAAAGCAGGAAGTCGCTAAGCAGCGCCAACAACGCAATAAGCAGCGAACCCGCTGCCGTCAACGTCATATTGTAAGTAGTAATCCCCCTGTAAATGGCGGAGCCCAATCCCCCCGCCCCTATAAACGAAGCAATACCGCCCATAGCAATAATCATCACCACCATATTCCGGAAGCCGCTGATAATTACAGGCAAAGCCAAAGGCAGCCTGATTCCCAACAGCTGCTGCTTCTTATCCGCCCCCAGCCCCTTGGAAACTTCCAGGATACTGGCATCCACGTTGGTCAGGCCTGTATAAGTATTCCTCACGATAGGAAGCAGGCCATATATGGTAAGCGCAATAATCGCCGTTTTATTCCCGATTCCCGTAAAAGGTATCAAAAAGCCCAGCAATGAAATGGAAGGAATCGTATAAATCACGTTGATAATGCCCAGAATGATGCCCGCTGCCTTTTTATGCCTGCTAATCCAAATCCCTATGGCAA
Organism: Lachnospiraceae bacterium; assembly: GCA_011958945.1. Classification (GTDB taxonomy): domain Bacteria; phylum Bacillota; class Clostridia; order Lachnospirales; family Lachnospiraceae; genus Kineothrix. Next base: position 10,459 of record BLLT01000085.1, read on the forward strand.
TCCCCAGCACTCCCGCACATAGCACCGCTGTCAATGAAATTCTTATGTGCTCCAACAGGCAGACCCCGAAAAACTCCCGCCGCTCCCAAAGTATTTTCATAAGCTGCATAATGCATACTCCTTTGATTAATATCAATTTTAGAACAAATGTTCTGCTTATACTATAAACCTATTCTTCCCTCTTGTCAAGAATCAATGCCTGAAACATTCTCCCCAGAACAATCACAGCCGCTGTCGCCAGAATAATTTCCGTCACTGTCTGCGCATAAGCCAGGCCATAAAGAGGGAAAAGTTTATTTAATATTATAATTGCCGGTATTTCCATAATTATTTTTCTTAAGATGGCAAAAAAGAAAGCCTTTTTCCCCATCCCCACTGCCTGGAATACCCCCACTGCCAGGAAATCCATGCAAAGGAAAGGAAGCGCCAGACACATCCCCTGCAGGAAACGGGAACCATAAGCCACAATACCTTCGTTGCGTATAAACAGACGGACCAAAAAACCCGCCCCCAGAAAATACCCCGCAGAAACCGCCACCAAGAAAGAGATAGTATATTTCGCAGAAAATAAAATGGTCTGCTTCATTCTCTTATAGTTTCCTGAGGCATAATTATAACTGATTAAAGGCATAATTCCCTGGGAAAAACCAAGCGCTACGTTAATAGGCACCATATTGATTTTCTGCGAAATCCCCATGGCCGCCACTGCGTCCGCCCCGAAAGAAGATGTAAAATTGTTCAGTACTGTCATCCCCGTTACATTTAAGAGATTTTGGATGGCCGCCGGAATCCCCACTCCGCATATCCCCCCGATAATCTCCCTTTTTATATGGAACATTTTGGGATTAATACATACGTAGGTACTCTTTCTCTTGATAAAAAGCAGCACGAAGAAATACAAACATGCCACACAGTTTGACAAGAATGTAGCAAGCCCTGCCCCCGCCGCCCCCATGCCCAAGCCCTGGGGAAGGATAAACAGAGGATCTAACAGAATATTCAAAGCACAGCCGCTCATTGTTCCGATGCTGGCATGCAAGGTGCTGCCTTCCGAACGCACCATATAGGCCATGACCACATTGAGTATGGCCGGAGCTGCTCCGAAGCAGACTGTCCATTTCAAATACTGCCCGGTAGCCGCAAAAGTATCCCCATCGGTTCCCAGCAACGCCAGCAGGGGATTTTGGGCAATGGTACAAAGCAACGAAAACATGATGCCGCAAAACACGGTACAATAAAAACCGAAAGCAGATACCCGGCGCACCTTATCGTATTCTTTGCTCCCCAAAGCCCGGCTCATTAAGCTGGAGCTGCCCACACCGAACAAATTATTCACCGCATTGAAGGCCAGTAAAACTGGGGCTGCCAAACTCACCGCCGCATTTTCCACCGGATTGTTTAACATCCCCACAAAATAGGTGTCTGCCAAATTATAAATCACCATCACCAAAGAACTGATGACAGTAGGTATCGCCATCGACATGGCCGCTTTCCCTATAGGTGCTTCTTCAAATAAATACAGTTTCTTCTTGTCTTCCATTTCTATAATCATACTCCTTAAAATTTTTCACCGAATTTCTACGCAAACTGTATTAATTATAGCACTATATGGAAGATATTACATAAAAAAATTCTAAAATTCCTCAAAACTGATAACTATTCAGCCTTCCGGACTCCTGGCTGCTCCAATTCATTGGCTGCTAACCTCGCAGCAAGTGCGCAGTTGCAGGCTGAACTGTTACCCAAACTGGTCATTACTGCCTATCTATCCACAGATTCACCCCATCGCAAAAACAGGCCATCGTACCCTCTGTAGAAAAGTAAATATCCGCCCCTATCTCTTCCAACATTTCCACCACTTCCTCATCTGCAGGCCTATCTTCCGAACAGGTAATCACCGCCGCATCAGGGGATACCGCCGTAAAAAATTCCTCCGAATTTTTCTCCTTACGTCCATGATGAGGCACCTTTAGTACATCATGGGGCAGGTCAAATTCCTCCTGTTCCAACAGTTCCTGTAACCGCTCCTTTTCACAATCCCCTGCGAATAAAAAGCTTTTCTCCCCATAACCCATACTGACCACCAGGGAAAAATCATTATCCTCCTCTTTATATTCCTCCTGCTGGGGAGGATAAATGAGAACATTTGCGCCATCCATAGATAATTCCATAGTCTCCGTCACCAATACCGGTTTCTTCCCCTTTGTTTCCATCACTTCCTGATATTCCACATACTGTTTACTGTCCGATGGGTAGTCCGGCTGAAAAACCTCCCCTGTTTCCACCGTTTCCAGAATATGGTCAGCACCGCCTACATGGTCCTTGTCAAAATGGGTAAGCACCAGATAATCCAGTTCCGTGATTCCCTGCTCTTCAAAAAAATCCAAAAGCATTCCGGCAGTGTCCTCGTATCCCGCATCGATCATCATCTTATGCTCTGCCGTCTCAATCAGAATCGCATCTCCTTTTCCCACGTCAAAAAAAGTTATTTTTATGCCTGCCATTTCCCCTTCCCCGGCAAATGGCGTTCCCTCCCCGGCATCCTCCCCTCCTGCACAGCCGCTAAATCCCACAAAAATGCTGCCCATCAAAAGAAACATACACACATATATATAATACCAGCTTTCCCTTTTCTTTCTTTTTTTATGGATAAACATACCTGCCTCCTTTTTTCTCCATCTGCACTTTCCGTCCGGATATTCTTTTTCATCTTAACGTATAATCAAAGATTTAACAAGAATAATGCCAAAAACAACAGTTTGCTATAGTGTGAAGCAGAACGTGCCATAAGAAACTGTTACATTTGCACAGTACAACATATTGTTCTTTTCCCTTTATTTTAGAGCCGTTCTCAACAAGATATTGTCCATTATCCAGTGAACTGCATATCAATTATTCCTATTTGAATAATTTTTCTACTCCTATGCTTTTCAATAATTATTGTTTTATTGTCTAATCTATGATATAATTCTTACGGAAGGCAGACCGGCCAACTGTTGCTCCAACGGCAAGTTTTTGATTTTGACAACTCTATAGCATACTGCTTACTGGCTTTTGACCTCATGACATCACATCTATGTAACCATACACTATCAAATTTCTACTATTCCAGGAGGATTCTTTATGCACCATCACATCGCAAACAAAACATCTATCCATTCTTTCAATCCTGCAGACCCTAAATACGCATGGCATGCTGCCCCCCTATCCAGCTGTGGGAGTCTATTAGTGAAAAAACTTTCCTCCTGGATGTCTTAGTCACTCTCAATGATTACTCGCTGATTAACTTGGAAATGCAGGTTATTAACGCACAACCGGCCGGAACGCTCCTTAAGCTATCTCTGCCGAACTTTCTTATATGGTACAATAGTCGGCAAATTTGAAAGTTGCGGAAAGACTATGGTAACTGTTATAAATAGGAGACAAAGCAGCTTGTGTAATGCTTTCCAAGTCAAAGAAAGTAGTGTATAATATAGCCATGAAATTCGATTTTTAAGTAAGGGAAACTAGTGTACTGACACGTTCACTTTCAGCCAAATGACACAGAATGGATTTTCAGCCTGCAAGGCGGCTGAACGAGGCGATGCGGTGGCATCGTTGAGTGAAGCCAACACAGCAGATGGAAATTCAGACAAGTCATTTGGCGAAATGTGAAAGTGTCAGTGCACTAGTTATAATTCCCTTAAATATTGCCTATAATAGATAAAGAATGGAGTTGTAAGAATGGATGCATTAAGAAAAGAAGAAATTTATACGATAGACGATATCTATGCATTGCCGGATGGAGAAAGGGCAGAATTGATTGATGGAAAAATTTATTATATGGCTCCACCGAGTAGGACACATCAAAGAATCAGTGGGAAGCTGTATCAAACAATAGCAAATTATATTGATAGTACAGGTGGCGAATGTGAGATATATGCTGCTCCTTTTGCTGTATTCTTGAACGATGATGATATAAATTATTTAGAACCAGATATTTCAGTTATTTGTGACCAATCAAAGTTAGATGATAAAGGATGTCACGGTGCACCAGATTGGGTAATTGAGGTTGTATCACCAAGTAGTAAGCCAAGAGACTACATGGCCAAATTGTTTAAATATCGCAATGCAGGGGTCATGGAGTATTGGATTGTTGATCCCGATAAGCAGATGACTATGGTTTATGGGTTTGAAAAAGATATAGTGGAACAGTACAATTTTGGTGAAGATGTTCCTTCTGGAATCTATGAAGGATTTGTTATAAAGGTAGAGTAGCTATCTGATTATTATCTTAGTTCCACATCCAGAAGAATATAGATTTGCGGTCGTAAATGGTCAAGGAAGGGGCTTAGTTGCTCCTGAAAAAGATATAGTGTAACAGTTCAGCCCAGGACTTTGCACTTGCTGCAAAGTCCGTACGAGCACG
>BLLT01000086.1 GCA_011958945.1 Lachnospiraceae bacterium
CAAATGTCCAATCCAACCTTTGGTTGGATTTAAGCATGCCACTTGGCTCGTTGCCAGCGGGAATAAAGTCCAACAAATCAGAAGAGTGTATCTTACTAATAGTTTATGTTATAATTTAATAATCGTATTTACAAGGCGGCAGTCTCCTCAAAACTTGCAAAAGAAGGGATAATATTATGAACATACCTGTGTCTCAATATATACAGAATTATATTCGGAAAATAAAATCCGCCTTTAAAAGTAATAGGGCGACTTTGCTCATTCTCATATTTTACACGATATGGGAGGCTGCCAGAACGGCGATTCCTTCTGAATATTACTGGGATGTTTATTTTTTTGTTGATATAATTTCCAGGGCATTACCCTATCTGATCATTTCTTCTTTATTCATAGAGACATATTTTGCAGAAAATAAAGTGAAATGTGTATGCGGCTATATCATTGCGCTTATCTTTTCGGGAGCATCGGCTGCATGCGGAGATCTGTACCTTTTTTCAAAGGCGGCCGTAAACAAAGATCTTCCTGTGCAGATATATGAGATCCTGCCTGTGAATATACAACAGATTGCCGGACCCAGCGGTACGCATATGAAATATTATGCAGAACTGATCCTGTGCGGGATTTTGCTGATATTGTCTGTGGCGATCGTTTATAAAAGTTTTAAAAAGACAAAGCTGCATTTTGAGGAATATGTGATAACGGTTCTTCGTAATGCTGTAAAATCCATGGCCGTCTGGTTTGTTTTAGGAGTATGTAGCTCATGTATCGATTCGGTCATGGAGAATTGCTTTTTGAAAGCGTATTATTTTGAGTATGATATACAGATTTACGGGAGGACTCTTGTCATGGACTTTTTTTGGATGGGAACCGTGGGGATCCTTGTCACGGGGCTTTATCTGGGACCTGCAATGATTTTGACGCTTAAAGGTGTTGACGAATAATATACCATCGTGGATTTTTTTATTCAAATAAGGAAGGAACAGTATGTCGGATTCTACATGAAAGCGCTTTGAAATTCCATCCATAATAATATCCTTATCAACGTCATTATTGCATTATACCGGGTAAAAAGCGATAATTACATCGAGACTTCGCCGGACTCCCAAATCCGCAAGGACTCCGATGAATATAAAATTGCCAAAGAAATCTACGAACAGTATGCGAACCATTGCCATATCAAACCGGAAGACAACGATATCATCGCTTTATCTTCCATCCTGGAAGGGCAAATCAAACCTATCGACAGCAATGGATCGGATATGGTATCCCAGGAAATTTTGCCGGAACAGTTCATTTGTGAATTCCATGTGGAAATCGCCGACTCGGAAATCAGGTTTATCAGTATCCATCTGGGCTACCTCATCGAAGCGGCATGCAATACGGATGATAAAGTTTCCGTACTGCTTCTTTGCGACAGCTACCATCATATTTATGGAACTTTATAACGGCGTAGTCAGGACGTTGGGAGACCCGAAAAAAGTCCAGAAATTAGTGCTGGCCGATAACCTGATTGACTTTGTTTCTCAGTTTATTAACTGACACTTATGAAATATATTTTACCTCAATTATACCCTTTATCCCATGCAATGCAGCCAGCAACTCTTCCCTGCTTTTCCCGGAGGAATTCTGGATTGACACTACAGCCTCGGGCAGTTCGTCCTTCTTGTTGTAAATCTGAACATCCCCTACTTTCATCCCCAGGCTGCCCGTGCACTCATACAACTCCGTCAGCCGGGCAATTTCCTCTAATTGGACATAAAGGCTGAACCATCCATCATTATATACCATTTTGCCTTCCAGCTTTTTAAAATATTTCACGATAATATAAACAGCAAAAGTAGCCACTACACCGCATTCCAGAAAGCCGGTTCCAATCACCAAGCCTATACAAGCCGAAGTCCACAGCCCTGCTGCCGTGGTCAGTCCCCTTATTTTCGACCTCCCGGAAATCACTATGCTGCCTGCACCGAGAAAACCGATGCCGCTTATCACCTGTGCCCCCAGCCTGGCCGGGTCTCCGGCATTATATTTGTAAAACAGAAATTCTCCCGTAATCATGACCACACAGGCTCCCAGACATACCAGCATATAGGTCCTCATCCCCGCCGGATGCTTGGACCTCTGCCTGTCCCATCCAATCGTGCCCCCGCATATCATCGCCAGTATGACCCGCAAAATCATGGATAGGATGCTCAACTCGCTCATTGAACGGCTCCATAATGCTATACTCATCCTTGTTGCCTCCTGTTTCGAATATGTTCTGGAATTTAGCGGATACTCTTTATTTATGTATTGTAACATGCCCTAATCTTTTATGCAAAACCAATCTTGCGTATCTTTGATCTTTGAAAAAAACGGGTATCATATATATGAGTTGTTTGTAAAAGGTGATGATACGGTGCAAGGCAGAATATCCTCAAAAACCGATGGTGGTGTGGCTGATGTGGAGATTGTCGAAACAGCGCCTCATAATTACAGTCATAAAGGTATCTATGCAGGCGTTGGCGCACATTTATTTGCTATAGCCTGTCAGATAAGCCTCAATGCGGGGTGTGATGGTGTAGTAGCTTTTACACTAAGTCACCAACCACCAGTTCAACTGGTGGTTTGATTTTAGCCCTCCAAAGGGCTATATTACTGCTCGCCCCACAGGGCGGTATCGCAAGCATCTCTACTGGTCCGCTATAAAGCGGTACTGCTATAATCTTCTTTTCTTGATTCTTCTGCTTGCTCCTTAATGTACTTCTGCACAGCTTCATCGGTGATATTACCAATTGTTTCTACATAATACCCTCGCGCCCAAAATGCTTTATTCCATTTACTTTGCAATTCTGGGTGTCGATCATAAATCATCAATGTACTCTTCCCTTTCAAATATCCCATAAAGCTTGATATACTTAGTTTGGGCGGAATCGCCACGCTTAGATGTATATGGTCTACACAAACTGCACCTGCAATAATTTCTACATCCTTATACTTGCATAACGTTTTGATAATTTCTCTGATATCCTCTTTGACTTTCCCATACAGTGTTTTCTTCCTGTATTTCGGAATGAAAACTATATGGTACTGGCATTTCCAACGAGTATGTGATATGCTTTTATTGTCCATTTGGACCGCCTTCTATTCTTTGAGTTGGCTTGCGACACCATACTCATTGTATCATAGGAGGCTTTTTCTTGATATCCTCACCGTTTCCACTTACACTATTCTCCCCAGCATAGCTGGGGGTTTAGTCCTTTCAATTACCCCTTCATCACCGAATGGCTATGAATATAAAATTCCTCCTGGCTGGGCCGAAAGCCCTTTTCCATAGGCTCAAACCCCTTTTCAAACGCCTCCGCATCGCTGCCCTTCACATCATACACCGGACTTTCCCGATAAAACCATTTCCTTCCGTCCAGCAGCCCTTCTTCCAGTTCTTTTACCATCATTGCGGATGGAAAACTACCGTCCATTGCATACACGTTATATTTTTTACAGCTTTTAAAACCTCTCGCCGTATAATCGGCCGGATTGCCAAATATCACAATCGCCGGATAGCCCATTTCCCTGGCTTGGCCAAAACTGTATTCCAAAAGCATTTTCCCGATTCCCTGCCGCTGATATTCAGGCAGGACACTGATTGGCCCAAAAGTAAGCACCGACGCTTCTTCCCCTTTTTCATTGCACAACATCGCCCTAGTGTACATCACATTCCCCACAATTTTCCCTTCCGCCGTCACCGCCACCAAATCCAGTTCCGGGATAAAGTCCTCATGTTCACGCATAACATGCACCAAATAATGCTCATTGCAGCCCGGCACATACACATTCCAAAAGGCCTTTCTGGTCAACTCCTCCACAACATGGTAGTCATCGGCCTCTTCATTGCGAATTATTATCTCTGGCGTCCTTCCCCCATAGTATTCCTCTTTCAAGATGGAATACCAGGATTCATCGCATACCCCCAGGTTATTCACACCGCCCGCTCTCCACGTTCCCTCATATGTCATGCCGCCTTTTTTCATCACCTTGCCGGAATTAGGATTCCGGGGGTCATGGCAGGCATTGACGCAGTTCATTCCTACTTCATCAAAAAAGAAGCGAATAACCGCCCGCAGCGCTTCCGCAGTAAATCCTTTTCCCCACCAGCTGCGTCCAATACAATAGCCAACAGTCACTGACTCCGTCCGGTTATCTACTCTCACAGCTCCCATACTTCCGATAGGCTCACAAGTCTCTTTCCACTCCAATGCCCATTGATAATTTTCAGGGTCATCCTCTTTACTTATCCAATCCTGTATCACCTGCTCTGAAACACTGACATCCTCATGTGTGGGCCAAGTCATGAATTTAGTCACTACCGGGTCAGATGCCCAATTACGGAACATAAACTCCGCATCCTCTATTTGAAATGGCCTGAGTATCAGGCGCTCCGTTTCGATTATTTTTGTCCCTTTATGTTCCATATCCATTATCCTCTTTCTTCCCACAAATAAAAGTCCAGTTCCTCTACCGGAGTCCACTAATATCTCTTGTCACCAATTTTCGCCAGAAAATTGATGACCTGCTTGCGCTTTGGCGCAATTCATTATATCATATATCCAAGCCAGCCGTACACCCATTAAAAAAATCCTTAACACAAAACAATCAAATTGGAAAGCGAGGAATTCCTATGGACAATATTGAAATAAGGGAACTGTTACCCGAAGATGCAGAACAAATGATAGAATATTTGAAAAAAATAGGTGGTGAAACCGATAATTTGACCTTTGGAAAAGAAGGCCTTCCCATTACCGTAGAGCAGGAGAAAGAATTCCTCCGGCAAGCGCGCGAATCCAAGCAGTCCGTTCATTACGGCGCATGGAAAAACGGGCAAATCATAGGCCACGGCAATTTAAGCGGATTCCCACGCCGCATGAGCCATCGTGCCGAAATGAGCCTGGCCGTTATGAAATCAGAATGGAATCAAGGTATTGGCAGCATGCTCGTGGAAAAATTAATCGAATATGCCCGCCAAAATGAAATAGAAATCATCCAGCTTGAAGTGCGTAGCGACAACACCAGTGCAATCCATTTATATGAAAAACATGGCTTCCAACGCATCGGTATCATACCGGCATATTTCAAAATGGAAAATGCCTATTTCGATTTTGACATGATGTGCCTTGATTTAAGATAGCATTCCTTCCAATAATGGAGTTGCATCAAAAGACTTCATTTGCCCGTTTCCTTCTTTGGTTTCATGGTATATTTCCTGCATCCGAGATGTGCATTCGGGCAAAATTGCTTCTACGGCTTCTTTTTCTTTTCTCACCACTACTATCATTACTATAAAATAAAGTTCCCGGGGGTATATCGTACATAAGGTTTTTCCGGATTTTTTAAACTTAATATTCCAGCCCGGCTCCATACTGCATGAACTATACTCAATTTTTTCACTGCAATTCTAGGTTTCCTTAACTTCCACGCAAAACTGCATGAAAACCGGGTTTCCCACATATTCCCCGATTTCCTCCAATACAGGGCATTGGTTTTTATCCTTCAAATCAATCATATTTCTCTCCATTCCTACTCTGATTTTAAAAACGCAAGCACTTTTTCATTGAATGCTGCCGCGTTCCTATTCGCTATAAAATGATTGCCGTCAATAATCTCCAGTTCCCCATCGGGAATGCCGGAAGCAATCAATCTTGTATGTTCTTCCTTAATCATATCCTTTTTCCCTGCGATGACCAATGTCTTCGCATGTATCCTGCCAAGTTCCTCTATGGGTACATCCGGGTCATTCACCATCAGCCCCAGCATTTCCGCATTTAACTTTGCCTTGTTGCTTTTCCCTGCAAATTTTTTGGCAATTTTATATCCAATCTCTATGGGAATCTGGATACTGGGTTTTACGCCCTTTGCATTCAGATTCGCGCCGTTCAATATTAATCTGTCCACGCGTTCAGGATATCGGATTGCAAATACCATTGCAATATTACCGCCATCGGAAAATCCCAGCAAATGCGCCCTGGCTATCCCATGCTCCTCCATAAAACCAAGCAAATCCTCTGCGAACTGGCGGATACTGAAAGGTTTGTCCCCCCTTGGAGTCTTCCCATGCCCCCTTGTATCCAATGCATATACATGATAATACTGTGCAAATTCCTCTATCTGCTTTTCAAAATAACTGCTGTCCTCCCCATTTCCATGAAGCAGGATAAGAGGTTTCCCCTGTCCTTTTTCCATATAAAAATGCCTGATATCCATTTTCCTTGATTCACCCCTTCCTATTACCATTCACCTCTTTCCTATGCATCAGATGAATGCCGATATGGCCCACTCCCAGGATAATCACCTCCAGCGCCAAAAATATATTTCTCCCATATATGGCGAGCAGGAAAAATGCCGCTACCGGCAAGGTTGCCCCGGCCACCGGCACTCCAAGCAGGCTGCTGTAGAAATCCCCCATAGTCTTTTCACTCCTGAAATACCGTACCCAATATATTTCATAAAGCACCATCAGCCCAAAGGAAATCAGCAGACACCAGGACCAGTTCGACCAGGCCTTTATATTGAAATCGGAAAATATCAGCACCAGACAGGAAACCGCTATTTCCCCAATCCTTTCCATCATCAGCAATATCTTATTTTCATTTTTCGCGTATTTCTCATAATCTTTGGGCTGATGCTTCGTCCAAATAATATTGGGCGTCATCAGCATAACCAGATAGAGCAATCCAATATAAGAAAAACCAAAATGCATGATTGTCCCCACCTCTCTCCAAATTTTATATAAAGCCGTATTACTTTTATCCATTCTACCAAATAAAAAATAAAAAAGAAACCACCCAAAATTTATATTTCAGGGCAGACATTTCCTTTAATATGAAGCCAGAGCCGGAAACATGCCTATATAGGTTTCCGGCTCATCAGTGCATTTGCACATTTTGTTCTGTTTTTAACTTTCGCTTTATACCATATCCCTCTTTTAATCCATGGATACTGGGCCACCGCGCAATTTAGCCGCAGTAGTAATCCTTTTAATCGCCAGCATATATGACGCTATGCGGAGCGATACATTGTTTTCTTTACTTATAGCCACCACTTCTTCAAAAGCTTTCAACATAATTTTCCTAAGCATGCTATTGACATCATCCAAATCCCATGAAAGGCTCTGGATATTCTGCACCCATTAAAGATTTGAATTTTCAGTTTTATTCCCCTTTCTCACCAGCTTTTCCAGTCACCTCCGGAAATATCATTTCACTGACAGTGCCATTACTGTTATAAAAGGTAAATTCTACCTTTCCTCCATAAAGAATTTGGCATCTCCGTTTTAGATTGTTAATCCCTATGTTTTTCTTTCCGGTTTCCGTCTGTCCATTAATCTCGTCTAAAATTTCTTTTCCATAGCCCTGCCCATTGTCCTTCACTATCAGATTCAAATATCTCCCATTCTCCGTTTCCAAAAGATTTGTCTGTATTTCAATGAGCAAAGCACTATCCCCTCCCCCAACTTTTGCATATTTAATACTGTTTTCAACAAAGGTCTGTGCTGCCAGCATCGGTATATTCCAGTCATTCAAAGCCAAATCTCTTTCATCCTTGTTCCTGCATCCCATCACATAGCAGTCATTTTTCAAAAGTTCCTGGCGCAGTTCTTCCATATGAGATTTCCCATATTCCCTGGGCGTCATCCCAAGCATTGCTGCACGCGCCGCCGCAATCCCTGCTGCCTCTCCGCCCACCGCACAGGTTCCCATCACCCGGGTAGAGCCCATGGCCAACTTGGTAGCGGAAATATCCCGTCCTGCCATCATCAGGTTTTCAATATTTTTTGAGCAATAGCAGCCATAAGGAATGGAATAGAATCCCGGAAAACTGCGTACTTTGGAGGATATTTCCCCTTTTGCCCAAAATCCTCCTGCCGTATGTTCATCCATGGGCCAGCCGCCATATGCCACCCCATCTTCAAAGACCCGGTTAGCCAAGATATCATTTTCCGTAAGCACATAATCCCCTACCAGCCTCCTGCTTTCCCGGCTTCCCGCCACATTTCCTACCCAGATTAATTCATAGTTTTCCGCCCCCGTTTCTTTTAAGAAAACTGGTTTTTCTTTTTCGTATTGACAATTCCGCCCTTCATGTTATGATACGATTATATCATTAACAATTTTAAACTTATACCGCATTTGTGATATGAAATGATGAATTTGTGATATTTTAAGGAGACAAAATGCATTTTCTCCCTATTTCTTACGCAGATTTTAGTGCATATTTTCCATCACTCTCTTTGCCGGGCTGGAAAAGCTTTCAAGATTCCAGGGGATGGACTGACTATTGGCTGGGAGACCATCTGGTATACTCCCACCGCAAGAATTACCACACCCATTCCTCATATTCAGAGCAGCTTCACCAACAAACACATTATGAACTTTCCTTTGCCGCACAGGGCGATGCGGCATGAAACTCTGTGGCTTTTTCTCTTCCCTGAAAAAAAGAGTTGGCGAGACGGCCAACTCCAAAGAATGCTTCGCATTCTTCCCTAATCCTAACAACCTAATGCGCTATTGCGTATCAAATACCTATACAGTGTATCCGCTGCCATCCCCTTCCCCCTCCCTTTATCCGCAAGCATCTGTATGGATCGACCGGGTATATGGCATTTCACCGGTATTTGTACTATCCTCCCTTCTTCCAGCAAGGGCTGTGCCAGCTTTCCCGGCACAAACCCGATGCCAAAATTGTTCTCAATCAACGGCAGTATCAAATCAAAAGTAGCCACCTCCATATCCGGCTCTATGTCTATCTTATGGCTGATGAAAAAATCCTTGTACCACCGATAAGCAGCGCTTTCCTTCCCCAAACCCACCCATGGGTAATTCTTTATTTCCTCCAATTCCAATGCGCCTTTGCGCAGATTTTCATACTGCATCCCCCCGACCAATATTTCCTCGAAATCCAATACTTTTACACAGGAAACATTTTTCGGCACTTCAAAAGGCGTAGTGACCACAGCAAAATCCAACTTGCCGCTAATCAAATGCCCCACTGTTTCCGGGGTGGTGTGGTTATGGATTTTAATCCTGATGGCCGGATATTCTAACTTAAATCCCCGCAATGCGTTCAGAAGGAAAAGGTGAAGCGCCGTTTCTGTCACCCCTATTTCCACAGTGCCGCACCTCCCGGAATCCTGCCTGTATATTTCTTCCTGGGCATTTATTAAATGCCTGTATGCGATTTCTACATGGGAATAAAGCAGTTCCCCCTCCTCCGTCAGGCTAATCCCCCGGGGCTCCCGTACAAACAGCCTACAGTTCAACTGTGCCTCCAGCAATTTCATAATCCGTGTCACATTGGGCTGATTGCTCCCCAATGCGGCTGCGGCCTTAGTGATATTCCCATATTTGGCCACATAGTAAAATATCTTATAATATTCAAAGTTAATGTCCATATAATATTTATATTTCTCCAATATATTTTATATATTTTTCATATCTATATAAACGCATTATAATACCCTTTTAGAAACATGTAAATCATTCCAGGCATGAAAATTTATTTTTGAGCTGAAACTTTGTAGGAGCAAACAATATGAACAAAGACTTGACTATAGGAAAACCTGAAACGGTATTATGGCGATTCTGCCTCCCCCTGTTCGGAAGCATTATCTTCCAACAACTTTATAACATAGCCGACAGCCTTGTAGCAGGCAAGTTTATCGGCGAAAACGCCCTGGCCGCCGTAGGTAACAGTTATGAAATCACTTTAATTTTTATTGCATTCGCCTTCGGCTGCAATATGGGATGTTCCATCATCGTCTCACAGCTGTTCGGAGCGAAAGATTACACCAAACTGAAAACTGCCGTCTCTACCGCCTGCATTTTCAGCGCCGTTATCTGCGCCCTGTTAATGCTTGCCGGGATTTTAGGCTGTTCGCCGCTGCTGCACCTGATCCGGACACCGGAAAATGTCTTCGCGGATTCCAGCCTGTATCTGGACATTTATGTATGGGGGCTTCCCTTTGTATTCTTTTACAATATTGCCACCGGAATTTTCTCCGCATTGGGCGATTCGAAAACCCCTTTTTACTTTCTGGCCATATCCTCCACATCCAATATCGCCGTAGATATCCTGTTCGTGAAGAGTTTTCACATGGGTGTGGCCGGCGTAGCGTGGGCTACTTTTCTTTGCCAGGGGATAAGCTGTATTTTAGCCGTCATCACAGTCTGGTTGCGGTTGAAAAAAATCCCGGTTCAGGAAAAAGCACCCCTTTTTGACTGGAGTCTTCTGAAAAAAATTGTAGTTGTAGCAATTCCCAGCATCCTGCAGCAGAGCTTTATTTCTATAGGAAATATTATGATTCAAAGTGTTATCAACGGTTTTGGCGCTCCCGTTATGGCAGGCTACTCCGCCGCCGTAAAGCTAAATAACCTGATTATTACATCCTTTACCACCATTGGCAACGGGATTTCCAACTTTGCGGCCCAGAACCTGGGTGCCCGGCAATTCAGCCGGATCAAGGAGGGTTTCCGCGCCGGGCTGAAAATGGTGTGGTGTCTGTGCATTCCCTTCTGCATCCTCTATATTTTCTTCGGCAGATATGTGCTGCTTTTGTTTATGGAACAGAGTTCTTCTGCCGCAATGGCAACAGGCCAGCATTTTTTGTGGATACTTTCCCCTTTCTATTTCGTAGTATCCGCCAAACTGACTGCCGATGGGATTCTGCGCGGTATCAGTGCAATGCGTCAGTTTATGGCGGCCACATTCACCGACCTGATTCTAAGGGTTGTTTTAGCCTTCACCCTTTCCGGCTGGACCCAATCCCCTATAGGCATATGGTGCGCATGGCCCATCGGCTGGACCATTGCCATGGCCTTATCCGTTTCCTTTTACCGCCGCTCCCTTACCGGAATCCAAACTTCCGCATAATAGTCCGGGTCTTGTGTACCATCCTTAAACTCGGCCGGATCGCTGTAATATTCTATATTATAGCCTTCCGCAATCTCATAATTGCTCGCCGGCAGCCATTCGGAAAAGATTCTCCGGTTTACCTCCTGGAGCGAAAGCGGCATTGCCCCGCGGCATGGGAAAATTGCCCATGTATGCCGGGGTACTTCATAGGTTTCCAGGTTCTTTTCCCCCGCCTTCCCCTCTTCCAGGTCATCCGCTATCATATATCGGAACCTATTGCCGCCCATTTCTTCATCAAAGCAAATTCCGTACATTCCTTCCACCGGTTTTACTGCCGCCTGTACATGGATTTCATCCCAATATTGGGGGATGTCCGCATTTGCAGTTTCATAAGAAAATATCTTTGATACGCCCATCACTCGAAATTCGGGTTTCTCCTCTACTCTGTACTCCATCGTATTACCTCCATCCAATATAATTTTGATATGCAGCGGCGCAAATGACTTCAGCAGTGCCCCTTTTCGCCGTACATCCGTAGGAGTGCTCCCATGAAAACGGGTAAAAGCTTTTGTAAAGCTGTCCGGCGAATCGTATCCGTATTTCAAAGCCAAATCAATCACTTTGTTATCCGATGTCACCAATTCGCTGCCGGCCACGGACAAACGCCGCATCCTGATATACTCACCTACCGAATAGCCGCACAGCATGGAAAAGCCTTTCTGAAAATAAAACGGGGATATATTCACTTTTTCCGCTATCCTGCCAACCGTCAGTTCCCCGGAAAGATTTTCCTCAATGTACCTAAGAGCGTTTTCTATAATTTTAATCCAGTCCACACAGCCCCTCCTGCTTAACAATATACTTCTAAAAGTACAACCGTCTGTGATTTCACCGTTATATATTCCATTATATCTCTTTTCTTTAGGAATTACCCGATATTTTCTGTTTTTTTATGTCTTGGCAAAGACACTTTTCCGCCTCACTGCAAAATAGCATCCTTCATTTCTTTCACATACCTATAAACATGCTCCCCCGCTTCATCCCCATACCTGGCAATTATTTTCACAATAGCGCTGCCTACAATCACTCCATCCGCTATCTTCGCAATCTGTGCCGCCTGCTTCGGGGTATTTACTCCAAACCCCACCGCAGCAGGCGTATCGGTGGCCTTTCTTACCGCCGAAATCATAGATTCCAGGTCAGTGGTAATCTCACTTCGCACCCCTGTCACCCCCATGGAAGAAACCACATAAACAAAACCCTCTGCCCCGTTTGCTATCTTTTTAATCCTTTCTTCCGAAGTGGGCGCAATAAGAGAAATCAAATCCACCCCGTATTTTTTCCCATACTGTTCCAATTCCCCTTTTTCCTCATAGGGCATATCCGGGATGATAATGCCATTTATCCCCGATTCCCGGCATCTGGCGAAAAAGCCTTCATAGCCATAGTGGAAAACCGGATTCAAATAAGTGAGAAGCACCAATGGTACATCCGTTTTCCTGCGGACATTTTCCGCCAGGCCGAAGATTTTGTCCGTAGTAGTTCCCACCGAAAGTGCCCGGATATTGGCTTCCTGAATCACCGGGCCCTCCGCTATCGGATCCGAAAAGGGAATGCCGATTTCTATTAAATCGCAGCCCGCTTCCACCATCCTCAAAATAATTTCTTCGCTTTTTTCTATGGAGGGGTCTCCTCCGGTCACAAATCCGATAAAAGCTTTTCCTTTTTCAAATGCATCTTTTACATCTATCTTTTTTTTACTTTCCTTATTCATGGATATCCACCCCCCTGTATCTGGCAATCGCCGCCACATCCTTATCCCCCCGCCCTGACAGGCATATAATCACAATATCTTCTTGCTTCATATACGGGGCAATTTTCCTCACATGGGCCACCGCATGGGCGCTTTCAATGGCACAGATAATCCCTTCCGTTTTGGCCAGGTATTCGAATGCGCTCACCGCTTCCTCATCGGTCACCGGAACATATTCCGCCCGCCCGATGTCATGAAGATGTGCGTGTTCCGGCCCGATACCCGGGTAATCCAGCCCTGCGGAAATGGAATAAACCGGGGCAATCTGTCCATACTCGTCCTGACAGAAATAGGATTTCATCCCGTGGAAAACCCCCGGTGTTCCTTTTGTTATCGTAGCCGCATGCTCCTTCGTATGAATCCCTTTCCCTGCCGCTTCGCAGCCAATCAGCCGCACCCCGGCTTCCGGAATAAAATCATAGAACATCCCCATAGCATTGCTTCCGCCGCCTACACAGGCCACCACCGCCGAAGGCAGCTTTCCTTCCCGTTCCAATATCTGTTTCTTCGCTTCCCTGCCGATGACACTCTGAAAGTCCCTGACAACCATCGGGAACGGGTGGGGGCCCATCACTGAGCCGAGCACATACAATGTATCCTGTACCCGGTTGGTCCACTCACGCATTGTCTCATTCACCGCGTCCTTTAATGTCATTGTACCCGTAGTCACAGGGTGCACTTTAGCCCCCAACAGTTCCATGCGGTATACATTCAGCGCCTGCCTTATTGTATCCTCTTTTCCCATAAAAATCTCGCACTCCAGGCCAAGCAAAGCCGCTGCCGTAGCCGTAGCCACCCCGTGCTGCCCGGCTCCTGTCTCCGCAATGACTCTCGTTTTCCCCATTTTCTTCGCCAAAAGCACCTGCCCTAATACATTGTTAATTTTGTGGGAGCCTGTATGGTTTAAGTCTTCCCTTTTAATATAAATTTTTGCCCCTCCCAAATCTTCGCTCATCTTCTTTGCATAATATAAAAGCGAAGGGCGTCCTGCATAATTGTTGAGCAAATCCGTCAGTTCCCGCTGAAATTCCGGGTCTTTTTTATAATATTCATAGCTTTCTTCCAAGCGTATAATCTCGTTCATCAGCGTCTCCGGTATATACTGCCCGCCGTGAACACCGTATCTTCCTTTAGACATTTTTTACCTCATTTCTGCGCGGCTTTTTGCGCATATTTCCAATATTTTCTTCTTATCCTTAACACCATTGGTCTCCACACCGCTGCTGATGTCCAGCCCGTAAGGAACAGGCGATGCTGCTCTTATCGCTTCCCTGGCATTTTCGATACAAATCCCTCCTGCCAGGAAATAGGGGTAGGGTATGTCAGGAATCAAATCCCAGCAAAAGGCTCTGCCCGTACCGCCGATTTCTGCTTGGTCTTTCGTTGTGCCATCCCGCCCATTTGGAACATTGGCTTCATTCTGCACACTGTCTGCATTGGAGATATTACCTCTGCTTTTGGTAATCCCTCCGCTGTCAAACAGGAAATAATCCACTCCGGCTTCCCAGTATGCATCATAGAGTTCCCTCTCCTGACATCCCTCTTCCGGATGCAGCGCCTTTATTACCCGACAGCCAGCTTTTTTCTTTAATTCTTTTACATAGGCTGGAGATTCCCTTCCGTGCAGCTGCGCTACATCTATCGTCTTCGCTTTCACTAGGGAAATTATCTCATCTATGGGGGCATCTACAAAAACCCCCACCGCCTTAATCCTGGCATCCAGATTTTCTTTCATTTTTTCTGCTTTTGCCCGCCCAACCTGTCTCCTGCTCTTTGCAAACACAAAACCAACATAATCCGGTTTCGCTTCGTTTACATAATCAATCTCACATTCTCTGGTCAGGCCACATATTTTAATTTTTGTTTTCATATTTTTCCTATTCCAGTTCCGCAATCCCCCTTCCAATACCCTTTTTCACGCAGAGCAATTTCCTGTCTGCTTTGCAGCCATGAATTTCTCTGGGGCATTGTCCGGGGAATTGCTGTTTTCCAGTTCCGCAATCCCCCTTCCAATACCCTTTT
>BLLT01000087.1 GCA_011958945.1 Lachnospiraceae bacterium
TACCATATAGGAAAGTCCGTCATCAGACGGACATGAATTGACAGATTCTGGGGGATTTGGAGATGAAATTGGTGCGGGAGCCCGTAGAAGTGAACAGGGATAGGGGAGGTTTGCTGAAGGGGATAGAATGTTTTGCGCTGGATATGGATGGAACGATATATCTGGGCGAGCAGTGGATAGATGGGGCTATGGATTTCCTAAAGGCTATAGAGAAGCTGGGAAAAAGATATGTATTTGTTACCAACAATTCCTCCAAAAGCCCGGAGGTTTATGTGGAGAAGCTGGGGCGGATGGGGTTGGAAGCCGGGGTGGATAAAATCATTACTTCGGGGCAGGCGACGATTGCTTATTTAAAGAAGCATTATCCGGGAAAAGGGGTGTTTTTGCTGGGGAACGACTTGCTGAAACGGGAGTTTGAGGAAGAGGGGGTTTCCCTGGAGGAGAAAAGGCCGGAAGTGGTAGTGACGGCCTTTGATACAACGCTGGATTATGCAAAGATGTGTAAGGTATGTGATTTTGTGCGCAAAGGGCTGCCCTATATTGCCACCCATCCGGATTATAATTGTCCAACGGAAGATGGGTTTATTCCGGATGCGGGGGCAATTCATGCTTTTATCCATGCTTCGGCCGGCAGATATCCGGATAGGGTAATCGGTAAACCCAATAAGGATATCGTGGATTACCTGGCAGAAAGGACCGGCGTTAAGAGGGAGAAGACTGCCATGATAGGAGACCGGCTTTATACGGATATTGCGGCGGGAAAGAAGAACGGGCTAAAAGGTGTGCTGGTGCTTAGCGGGGAAGCATCCATGAAGGATTTGGCCGGAACAAAGGTCCAGCCGGATTTGGTGTTCGCATCGGTGAAAGAAATGATTCCTTTTCTTTAGCAAATTGGGGAAAAGATAAAAGAAAGGCATGGTTATCGTATGGGACTTAGATTTTACTTCGGGGCTTCGGGGGCGGGGAAGAGTACACAGCTGCATAATGAAATGGTAAGGCGTTCCATGGAAGAGCCAAAGACGAATTTTCTCGTGATTGTGCCTGACCAGTTTACGATGCAGACACAGATGGATTTGGTGAAGGCTCATCCAAAGAAGGGGATTATGAATATTGATGTGCTCAGTTTTGGGAGGCTTTCCCACCGGATATTGGAGGAGGTGGGGGGCGATGGGCGCACGGTGCTGGACGATACGGGAAAGAGCCTGGTGCTTCGTAAAGTGGCGGAAAATATCGGCGGGGAAATGCCGGTAATCGGAGGGAATCTGAGCAAAATCGGGTATATCCATGAGGTGAAATCCGCAATTTCCGAGTTTATGCAATATGGCATCGGAACAAAGGAACTGGAAGAACTGACGGAATTTGCCAAGAAGCGGGGGGCGCTTTATTATAAGCTGAAAGATTTGGGGGTGCTTTACCGGAACTTTTTGGAGTTCATTCAGGAAAAATATATTACAACGGAAGAAACCTTGGATCTGTTATGCCGTATGCTTCCCCAGTCAGGGCTGGTGCGGGGCAGCGTGGTGGCCTTTGACGGGTTTACCGGGTTTACGCCTATCCAGAACCGGCTGATACAGCGGATTATGGGGCTGGCAAAGGAAGTAATCGTAACGGCAGTGATGGATGGCGGAGAGAAAAATCCTTATAAGCCAAGCGGGGAGCAGCAGCTTTTTTACTTAAGCAAAAAGACGGTGGCGGATTTAAGAAGGCTGGCAAAAGAAGAGAGTGTGCCCTGGGGGAAGGATGTTTTTATACGGCCGGAGGAACTGCCCAGATTTTTGGGGAATAAAGAAATGCAGCATCTGGAAAAATATTTGTTCCGCTATCCATTCAGGGCGTATGAGGGGGATAATGAGGCAGTGCATTTGCTGGAAGCTTCCTCTCCCAGGGAAGAGGTGCGGCAGATTTGCATTAAAATGCGGGAACTAATCCGTGAGGGGGATTACTGTTACCGGGATTTTGCTATTGTTACGGGGAATCTGGAAACCTATGCCGCCCATGTGGAAGCGGAGGCGGAGAAATTTGGCATCCCGGTTTATATGGACTATACGAAAGGGATTCTGTTAAATCCTTTTATCGAATATATACGCAGCGCCTGGAAGCTGGTGACGGATAATTTTACATATGAATCGGTATTCCATTATTTGCGCAGCGGCCTGACCGGGTTTGACAGGGAAGATACGGACAGGCTGGAGAATTATGTCATAGCCTGCGGAATCAAGGGAAAGAAAAAATGGTCTTCCCTTTTTACCGCTATGCCGGGAGAGATGGGGGAAGAGGAACTGCAGGCATTGAATGCGATGCGGGAAAAGATGATGGGGCAGCTGTCACCCCTGATGGGGAAAGGATTGGAAACGGCAGGGGAGAAAATACGGGCGCTGTATTATTTTATCACCCGGAATCAGGTGCAGGAAAAGCTGGCGGTTTATGAAAGGATGTTTGAAAAAAGGGGGGATATGCCCAGGGCAAGGGAGTATGGGCAGATTTATCGTCTCGTGATGGATCTTTTAGACCAGATGGAGAGCCTTTTATCCGGGGAAAAAATGAGCAGGAAGGAGTTCGCCGATATTCTGGACGCGGGCTTTGGGGAGATTCAGGTGGGAACGATTCCTCAGAATGTGGACCGGGTAGTGACCGGGGATATCGAAAGAACTAGATTAAAGGAAATCAAGGTTCTGTTTTTTGTAGGCATCAATGATGGGAACATCCCCAAAAACGCCGGGGGAGGGGGCATAATTTCCGATATTGACAGGGAGTTTCTAAGGGAATCCTCCTATGAACTGGCGCCGTCTCCCAGACAGCAGATGTATATCCAGCGGCTTTATCTGTATATGAATATGACCAAGCCTTCGGAGCATTTGTATCTTTCTTACAGTAAGGTGAACAATGAGGGGAAGAGCATCCGGCCGGCTTATTTGATCGATACCTTAAAGAAGCTGTTTCAGAATGCGGCAGTATGCAGGCCGGAGCAGAGGGGCTTCGAAGAGCAGATGGAGTCCAAACGGGCGGGGCTGGATTATTTTACCGGCATGCTGCGGGAATACGCGGCGGGTATGCTTGGGGAGGAGGAAGAAAAGCGATTTTTTACCCTGTATCATTTTTATCATGGGGATGAGGAGTACCGGGAGGAAATAGAACGCCTGGCGGACGGGGCCTTCCTCCGTTACGAAGACCGGCCTCTGGGCAGGGAGATTGCACGGCTTTTGTATGGGCAGCAGCTGTTAAGCAGTGTGAGCAGGCTGGAGAAATATGCTTCCTGTGCCTATGCCCATTTCCTCCAATATGGCCTTTCCTTGAAAGAAAGGGAGGAATACGGGTTCGAAGCGGTGGATATGGGGAATGTTTTCCATGGAGTATTGGAAAAATTTGCCGGCAAACTACAGGATAGAGGGTATAGCTGGTTTAATTTTGGAGAGGAAACCGCAGAGCAGATTTTAGACGAAACTATGGAGGAATATGCGGCAGCCTATGGGGAAACGGTGCTTTACAGCAGTGCCAGGAATGAATATGCTATCGAAAGGATGAAGCGCATCTTGAAGAGGGCGGTCCATACATTGCAGTATCAGTTGAAAAAGGGAAGCTTTGTGCCGGAAAATGTGGAAGTATCTTTTACTATGGCTAAGGATTTGGAGTCGGTGAATATTGCATTGTCAAAGGAAGAGAAGGTGAAGCTGCGGGGGAGAATCGACCGCATTGATACCTATGAAAAGGACGGGAATTTATATGTAAAAATTATTGACTACAAGTCGGGGAATAAGAAATTCCAATTAGCTGCACTGTACTATGGGCTGCAATTGCAGCTGGTGGTCTATATGAATGCGGCGATGGAAATAGAGCGAAAGAAAAATCCGGGGAAAAAGGTTATTCCGGCAGCCCTTTTGTATTATCATGTGGCGGATCCGGTGGTGAAATGCGACGGGGAGATGAGCACGGAAGAATTGGATGCACAGCTGAAAAAGGAACTGCGGATGAACGGGATCGTAAATGATGATGATTCGGTGATTACCTATCTGGACAGGGAATTCGAAGAGGAATCCGATACACTGCCGCTGGGGAGGAAAAAGGATGGCTCCCTAAGCGCCAGATCCAGTGCGTTAAGCGAGGAAGAGCTGGGGGAGATTTCCCGGTATGTGAATTTGAAAATAAAGGAAATCGGTTCGGAGATACTGGAGGGAAGGATAGGGGTGAACCCGTATCGGCAGGGAATGGATACGGCTTGCGATTATTGCAGCTTTCAGTCGGTCTGCGGATTCGATGGCAGGATTCCGGGATACCACTACCGGAAATTGGAAGGGCTGAAGGAAGAGGAAGCGATGCAGAAAATAAGGGAGCGGAATGAGGAGTGATATGGGAGTAAAGTATA
Source organism: Lachnospiraceae bacterium (assembly GCA_011958945.1). Taxonomy (GTDB): domain Bacteria; phylum Bacillota; class Clostridia; order Lachnospirales; family Lachnospiraceae; genus Kineothrix. The sequence goes on from BLLT01000087.1 coordinate 4,361, forward strand.
CGCCACAACAGCAGCAGGTAATTGATACCAGGGGATGCAACCTTCTGGTGTCGGCGGCGGCCGGTTCCGGGAAAACGGCAGTGCTGACGGAACGCATTGTAAAGATGATAAGCGATGAAACGAAACCGGTGGATATCGACCGGCTTCTTGTAGTGACCTTTACCAATGCGGCAGCAGCGGAGATGCGGGAAAGAATCAGTGCGGCGATAGCCAAAAGGCTGGAATCGGAGCCGGACAATGGGCATTTGCAAAAACAGGCAACTTTGATACATAATGCCCAGATTACAACGATTGACAGCTTTTGTATGTTCGTGATCCGCAATAATTTTAACGATATCGGTTTGGACCCGGGATTTAGGGTGGCGGACGAAGGGGAATTAAGGCTGTTAAAGCAGGATGTGATGAAGGAACTGCTGGAGGAGTTGTTTGGCAGGAGAGATGAGGAGTTTTTGCACTGTGTGGAGTACTTTAGCACGGGTAACCGGGACGATGCCATAGAGGAACATATTTTAAAGCTTTATCAGTTCGCGGAAAGCAACCCCTGGCCGGAGGAATGGCTGGAAGAGAGAAAAGGGGATTACGGAATCGAAGACTTGGAGGGATTGGAGCGGGCAGAATTTATCCGGTTCGGGCTGGAACAGGCCAGGCGGATGGCGGAAGAGTGTCTGCTGAGAACAAAGGACTGCATCAGAATCTGCGAACAGCCGGACGGCCCTTATATGTATGGGGAAATATTGGAAAAAGAAGCGGAAGCCTTTAGCAGGCTGGCGGCGGTGAAAAGCTATGAAGAGGGCTATGCCCTTTTCCAGGGGATGACTTTTGGCAGGCTGCCGTCAAAAAAAGACAGTTCTGTTTCCCCGGAAAAGCGGGAAAGGGTACAGGAAATCCGGAAGGAAATAAAAGGGATCATAAAAAATATTTGTATGAAATTTTTCCCTGCCCCGCCGGAAACGGCTCTGGAATATATGAAAGGGAGCAGCGGGGCTGTACGCATGCTGATTGACCTGACCCTGGCATTCAAGGAGGCTTTGGACAGGAAGAAAAGGGATAATAATATTATTGATTTTTCAGATATGGAGCATCTGGCGTTGTCTATACTGGTGAAGAAGGTACAAGGGGAGGAAGCCGGACATCAGGAGGAAGACGGAAAAGAACGGGGAGATGGAAGCCCGAGGGAAGACGGAAAACGGAAGGAAGATGAAAATCCTAAGGGGGGAGCGCAGTCTGTGACAGGGCATAAGCTTTATGTGCCCAGCCCGGCGGCTCTGGATTACCGGGAATATTTCGAAGAAATTTTGATTGATGAGTATCAGGACAGCAACCTAGTGCAGGAGATGATTCTGGAAAGCATTTCCGGGGAAGAAAACGGGAAGTTTAACCGGTTTATGGTGGGGGATGTGAAGCAGAGCATTTATAAATTCCGTCTGGCCAGGCCGGAAATTTTCATGGAAAAATATGAAGAATACGGAAAAGATGGGGCGGGGAATAAACGGATAGATTTACACAAAAATTTCCGCAGCAGGAGGGAGGTGCTGGATAGCGTAAACTTTATCTTTTCCCGCATCATGGGGAAGCGGCTGGGCGGTGTGGAGTATGATGAGGAAGCGGCCCTTTATCCGGGTGCGGCCTATCCTACCAAGGAGGAAAAGGAGGGGGAAGCGTCGAATTGCACGGAACTGCTGCTGATTCGCAGGGAAACGGAAGGCGGGGATGGAACGGAAGGCGGAAACGGGCCAGGGCCGGGATCGGTAATGGGAACGGAAGGCGGAAACGGGCCAGGGCCGGGATCGGTAATGGGAACGGAAGAGCCGGAAAGAAAGAAACTCTCGGACAGACAGCGGGAAGCGTATGCGGTCGCAAAGAGGATTAAGGAAATGGCCGGGCATTTCCTTGTGACGGATAAGGAGAGCGGGGCGCTGAGGAAAGCGTCTTACAAAGATATTGTAATTTTACTGCGCACCAATGCAGGCTGGGATGAAGATTTCAAAAGTATACTGAAAGAGGAAGGGATACCGTCACATGTTTTGTCCAGGACGGGATATTTTGCAGCGAAGGAAATACGGGTGCTGCTGCAATTGCTGCGCATCCTGGATAACCCCAATCAGGATATCCCCCTTTTCGGCGTGCTGGAATCCTTCTTCGGCGGTTTTACTGATGAAGAAATCGCGGAGATCAGGGGGTTAGCAAAGGAGAGGAAAAGAAGCCTGTATTTTTGCCTGAAAGAGGGAACAGGGGAAGAGGGTGAAAGGAGAAAGATAGGAAAGGAATCGGAAAACGGGGAAGAAGCAGAGGAGTCGGAAGAAACGAAATATAGTCAAGCTGAATTGGAAAAAGGGCTAAAAGAAAAAATATCCAGATTCCTTAAGTTCCTGGAGGAATACAGGGATAAGACGGTGTATTTGCCGATTCACGACTTGCTCCAGGATATTATCACCCGGACCGGTTACGGGAACTATGTGGCATCTTTGCCTGGCGGCGGCCAGAGACAGGCCAATGTGCAGATGCTTTTGGAAAAGGCATCTGCTTTCCAACAGACCAGCTATTATGGATTGTTCCATTTTGTACGTTATATGGAACAGCTGGAAAAATATGATGTGGATTATGGGGAAGCCAATATTTTGGACGAGAATGCGGATGTGGTGCGGATTATGAGTATTCACAAGAGCAAAGGGCTGGAATTCCCAATTTGTTTTGTATGCGGCCTGGCCAAAAAGTTCAATATGCAGGATATGAACGGAAAAATGATTGCGGATGTGGACATGGGAATTGGCGTGGATTATGTGGATGTGGAGCATAGGATGCAGGGGAAGACGCTTCGAAAAAATATGATTGGGGAGAAAATGCGCCTGGATAATCTGGGGGAAGAACTGCGCATCCTTTATGTTGCCCTGACCCGGGCCAAAGAAAAGCTCATTATGACAGGGATGGTAGAAAAGCCGGAAAAACGGCTGGCCATGCTGCTTTCCACAGCGGAACGGGGAGATGGGCAGCTGGCCTATGGAGAACTGGCCGGGGCGGGGAATTATTTGGATTTTCTCCTGCCTGCCCTTTCCGTACACAGGGCATTTGAACCCCTTTGGCAGGCTTGCGGGCTGGAAGCGCCGGAAAATGTCAGGAAAAAGGCAGAAACAGCAGCCGGGAAAAGCGCTGTAGGGGAAGAAACATCTGGAAAAAGCATCGTGGGAAATGTAGGGGAAGAGGCGGTAAGAGAAGGAATTGCCGGTGAAAAAGCGGCAGGAAAAGGCCTTGCGGCGAAAGAAGAATGGAATGGCAGGGAAGGCCGGATAGAAATAAAAATCCTTGGAGACGAGGACCTCCAGGCAGCGGAAATCAAGGAGCAGATAGCGGCGGAAGGATTGAGAAACCGGTTGGAACATTCCGACGCGCTGGCCGATTCGGACAGCGAACTTATGGAAAATATGTCAGAAAGGTTTGCCCATCCATACAGACATAGCAACCTGACGGACTTATATACCAAGACCACCGTATCGGAACTAAAGAAGGCCGGACAGGAAGAAGAACAGGATTTTTCTTTCCGTCTATATGAAGAAGAAACGGTCATTCCGTATATCCCCAAATTTATGCGGGAAGAAGAAAGCATTGGAGGGGCGGGAAGAGGAACCGCTTTCCACAAAGTCATGGAGCAGATGGATTTTGCGGCGGATGCCAGACCGGTAGAAGAACAGATTGAGCGGTTGTATCAGGAAGGAACGCTGAGCGAGGAACACAGGCAGGCATTATCCATTCCGGCCATTAAGAAATTCCTTTCTACGGACCTGGCCAGGCGCATGGCGGCGGCGGAAAAGAAGGGATGCCTTTACCGGGAACAGCCCTTCGTACTTGGCCTGCCCGCGGAAGAATTAAACGAAAAATTCCCTTCCGATGAACTGGTGCTGATTCAGGGGATTATAGACGTTTATTTTGAAGAAGACGGGGAAATCGTAGTGGCAGATTATAAAACGGACAGAGTGGACAATGGGGAAGAACTGGTAAAGAAATATGAAAAACAGCTGGAATATTACGCCAGAGCCATAAACCAGCTCACTGGAAAAAATGTGAAGCAAAAAATCATATATTCCTTTAGACTTCACAAAGAAATTATGTTATGATTAAGCTGTACATTTTTGTACGGTATGCTATTTATGGGGATATGCGGAACTGGAATAGGAGAAATATCTGTGGATAATTCGGGAATTATTTTAGAGGGAGGGGCCATGCGCAGTATGTTTTCTGCGGGCGTGCTGGACTCTTTTCTGGATAATAAAATAGAAATTCCAAATGTGATGGCGGTGTCGGCAGGGGCCTATGCGGGAATGAATTATGTGTCCGGGCAAAAGGGCAGGGCATTGGACGCAGTCATCAAACCGTTGGAAGAAGAGAAATATCTTGGGGTAAAAACTTTTCTGAAAAAGGGAACTTTTTTTGATATGGATTTCCTCTTTGACGAAATTCCTAAAAAGCGTGTTCCTTTTGATTTCCAGTCTTTTACGGATACTACCAAAAAGTTTATTACAAGTACAGTGAACTGCCTGACAGGGGAAGCAGTTTATTATGATGAATTTGAGGATGCAGAGCACTTTTTCCATATATGCAAAGCGGCCAATTCCCTTCCTTTTATCGCCAGGATAACAAAGATTAACGGAATCCCCATGCTGGACGGTGGAATGGCGGACGCAATTCCTATTGCCAGAGCGCTGGAGGAGGGATGGAAGAAAATCGTAGTGGTGATGACCAGGAATAAAGATTACCGCAAGAAGCAAAGGTATTTATATCTCGCTTTCTTACAATTGATATATCATAAATATCCGAAATTCGTACATATGGTAACAGGACGCGCCAAAAAGTATAATGATTCCCTGGATATGCTGGCACGGTTGGAGCAGGAAGGGAAAGCATTTATCCTGCGCCCGGCAGAGCACATGAATCTGAAAAATAAAGAGGCGGATGCGGAAAAATTAAGGGAATACTACAAGCACGGATATGAAGTTGCAGAGGACAGGAGAAAGGATTTGATGGAGTTTTTGGAAAAATAGACTGGCATAGGGGACGGCTTTACAGCTGCCCCCTTACTTCATGCCCGCCCCGCCAATTCTTTTTTATATTATAGAAAATTACGCCACTTTTTAGTCTGTCTGATTCTTATACATTGCCATTTTAGCCAATACAAGTACCGTATGTTGGCTAAAATATTCGGTTTTTGATACTAACATATGGTATGAGTATTATCCCTATCTTGATTCAATCATATTAAAGGAAATAATACTCTTATAAGAGAAAAATAAACAGAGCAAAGTATAACATTTTTATAAGATGTGCCGAAATATGGAATGGGTGAAGAAATTGAGAAATGGGTGTATAATTTTTACTATTAGACGCTAGAAAGGGTGCATAAAACAGATGTTAAGGATTGCTATATGTGATGATGAAAGTTATTTTGCAGAAGAACTGAAAGAACTGCTTTCTGGTTATATGATGGAAAAAGGCTTTGTTTTTGAAATAGATACATACAATTCAGGTGAGGAACTGGTAGGGTTAGGGATTAAAGTTATACAATATAAAGTTGTGTTTTTGGATATTAATATGGAGAAGGTAGATGGCATTACAGCAGCAGAAAAGATTAGAAGGATAAGTAAGGAAGTGTTTATAGTATTTGTGACTGCATATATGGATTATTCATTAGAAGGATACCGATTAGATGTTGTGAGGTATTTACTAAAAGGAGATGCTAATTTTCGGGCTACAGTCAACGAATGTATGGATGCCATTATAAATAAACTGAATTACTCAATTCGGAAAAAAGAATTTAGATTTATTGAGGGCATCAAAGAGATATCTCTGGAAAGGCTATTATATGTTGAGAGCAATTTGCATAAGCTTGCATTTTATGTTATGGAAGATGATATGAAGATTTACACTATGTATGGAACATTGAACACATTGGAAAGTGAACTGGCAGAGAATAATTTTATAAGGATACATCAGAGTTATCTTGCCAATATAAAACATATAAAGAATGTAGTCAGATATAAGGCGGTATTGATAAGTGGGATTGAACTGGCGATATCAAAAGTGCGGTATACATATGTTAAGAAGCAATTTATAGCATATCAAGGAGAAGTATAGATGGTCGATTTGACACAGAATGCATTGCTCATATTTATTGAAATAATGTGCTGCAAGATTTTTTATGAAACTTTTGGTGAAGTACGGTATAAGGGATGGATTAACAAGCTCCAGTTTATGTTATTGTTTGCCGGCATATGTTTAATTTCATATATATTTTCAAAATATTTTGTGATACGGCAAGTTACGGGTATATTAATAATTTCTGCATTTATGTTGTGGCATGTTAAAATTAGCTTAAAAAAATCTTTTGTGCTGGCTGTACTGTATGATGCATTGCTGTTAGCGATGGATTATTTGGTGGTTTTAGTAATTGGATGGATGTCCCTGAGGGGTGAGATGTCTAGACAGCAATATGAGATTGACGGTATTTTGGTATATCTGCTAGTAAAAATAATATTATTTTTAGTTATTTTGATTATAAGGAAGCAGTTGGGGAAAAAATCACTGGAAATGATGGTAGATGCAGAGTGGTTAATATTTCTGTTTTTCCCTGTTTTTACAATAGCGGTTATTTCAGCAATGATGCCAGTCTTTAAATATGTACAAACAGTGGAGCAGGCGAATCTGCTATCCATTGTTGCATTTGGAATGGTTGGGATGAATATCATTGTATTTTATCTAATCAACGATATCTTAAAAAGGGAAATACAGCTACGTGAAAACAAGATTTTTCAAATACAGGCGAAAAAACAATTGGAAATGTATAAAACCATTTCTGAAAGTTTTGATAAACAAAAAAGAAAGACACACGAATATAAAAATCAAATTGTTTGTATAGAATCTTTGATGAGTAAAAAGCAATATGACAAATTAGAAGAATATTTGAAAGGGATTTATAACTGTTGGAATAGTGAATTGGATGTTATTAACACCAATAATGTAATAGTAAATGCGATACTTAATACAAAATATCATGAAGCGGATGCAAAAGGAATTGCTTTTGTATTTAGGGTAAATGACCTTTCGAAATTAAATGTAAGCGATGAGGACGTGGTTACCATCCTTTCCAATCTTTTAAATAATGCTATTGAGGCATGTGAGTTATGTGATGATAATAGAATAATTAAATTAAAGTTTGTTAAGGAAAATGACCTTATAATTATTGCGGTTAAAAATACATTTAATTGTGATGTTATTTGCGAAGATGGGAATATAAAATCTACTAAGACAATAAATGCGGATGAACATGGGATGGGTATAAAAAATGTATTAAAAGTAATTGAGAAATATGGCGGTTCATATGTAATTGAAGACCAAAATAAAGAATTTTATTTTTCAATTGTTATTCCGGCATAAGAGAGTAACAGAGATTACTAATTTATAATTTATAACTTAAAAATGCTTTGGTTTATTTTCTGCTTTTAACTGTCCGTTTTCTGCATAACTACTTGTTTTTGGGGGATATACTTTATACTGTGATAGGAGAAACAATTCAAATAGCTGTAAGTAAAAGTATAGTTTTGAAAGGGTGGACAAAATGTTGAAGACATTATTGACCGATATGAGTGGAAGAAGAGCAGGTCATTCACTGCAGCATACTAAAAGAACTGATAGAATAATGGAACAGCCGAAAGCCGTTCAAATATTTTTTGGAAAAGGGGGAAGCACAAGGCGGGATACTTTAAGTATTTCAGATGCAGCTAGGCGTTTTTCAAAGGAGGGCATAGCTGCATTGGTAGACAGTAGTGTGAATGCATCCGGAGAACAATTGTCTTATTATTTAAACCATTATAATGACATGAATGCCATTTTGGATGCTATAAACTTTAGTGAAAATGTGTCTTGCGGATATGACCCGAACTTTAAAGAGTATGGTGTAATTTGTTTTGACTATAATGGCAGCAGACAGATGATACCTAATTATGCTGTTCCACGGATTAATCCAGGCTCTTTGCCGCAAATTCGCGCTGTAAATAATTCTTTGGTTTTAAATAACAAAGGTTATTACTCATGGACAGCATCGAATGGCAGCCGATATGCATGGACGGTTAATAACGGAATGATTGGACGTGCACCATCAGAGTCATTACTGGCAGAAAATACGGATAAAGATGGCAAAAACTATAAATGGGAAATGTGTAAGGCAGGGAATATTTTGTCCGCATTGGCACAGGGAAAGAGCTTGTATGGATTCAAAAAGAAAGATGTATTGTCAGCTTGTGAAAGTGTTGGGATTACCGAAGGGGCCTTTTCAATAGATGCGGGGAATGGGCGGCATAATTATATTTTGCAGAAGTCTGGAAAGGTAATCAATGTGGATAGGCAAATGGAGCAGCTGAATGGTTGAGTGTAATTGGCGAAGAAATTGATATTCAGTGGCAGCAGACGTTGTTTTTCTTGACAAGGACTCTTTCCAAGGGTATATTATACTTGTTGACAACTACATAAATCGCTAGGGGAGCATTTGCTGAGACTGGACCTTCCAAAGGTTCTAACCCTCATAACCTGATCCGGATAATGCCGGCGAAGGGAAGCAGGATTTTATTCATATTCTATTGTCTGTTAAAAGCAGGCTGCATAATGCAATGCGGTTTGGCAAAAGGATAAAGATAATCAGGAGACTGTAAAATCCCAAAATGAAACCCCTCCCAGTGATTTAACATTACGAAGGAGGTTTTTTTATGTCATTTTTTGCGAAAGAAATCATGGATGAAGAGTGGGGCAATTATTTTGAACTCACAGGGGCCGGGTATGGAATATTGATTGCGTGTATGGCGGCGCTTTTGCTGGCGGCCTGTTTTTTGTCCGGCAAGACACAGGAAGGGAAAAAAATAAAGCTAGGCACCAAACAGCTTGTATTTTCATCTATGGCTATGGCGCTGGCCATGGTTACTTCTATGATAAAGCTGGTGGATATGCCAATGGGGGGCAGCGTAACCCTTTTTAGCATGTTTTTTATTTGTCTTATAGGCTATTGGTATGGCCTAAAGGGGGGATTGATGACGGCGGTTGCCTATGGCTTTTTGCAGTTGATTGTGGACCCTTATATCATTAGCATCCCTCAGATGCTGACGGATTACATATTTGCTTTTGGGGCTTTAGGGCTTTCAGGGATTTTTTCCAAATCCAGGTATGGCCTGTTAAAAGGCTATGTGGCGGGCGTGCTGGGGAGATATTTCTTTACCTTTTTATCGGGTATGATTTTTTTCGGCAGTTATGCGTCCAGCTATAATATGACAGCCCCGGTCTATTCCCTTGTGTATAACGGATCCTATATCGGACTGGAGGCTCTGTTTACTTTAATGCTGGCAGCACTTCCGCCGGTGAGCAGAGGGCTGGATAGGGTAAGGAAAATGGCGGGCGTGTAATAATCGGATTCCGTAACAGGGAAGCCGAGAGGCAGAACTATTACACCTAAACCGGGCACAAACAAAAGAGATTGTTTTCTTGTAAATTTTTCAATAAAAGAGTATAATAAAATGCATATATTGGTGCGGAAAAGTTGCTGTGCCATCTCCTTTGGAGGCAATTGGCAGGACAATGTTTTGTGAAAAAATCGTGGTATTGGCCGAAACGAGGAGTGTGGAACAGGCAGATAAACGGCCGTTAAATGTAGAAGCAGATGGATAACATGCAATATTTGGTATCGGTCTGCTTTTGCTGTTATTGGGGGCATTTTTCATCCGGATTTGAGCCGCAGTAAAGCAACGGCATGGAAGCTAGTACTGCATTGCAGTACTAGGGTGGGTGGAAGGGGGATTGTAAAAGTGGGAATGCAGGATAAAAGGGCATATAATTATTATGCATTTATCAGCTATAGCAGAAAAGATGAACCGTGGGCCGAATGGCTGCAAAAGAGGCTGGAAACATACCGTATTCCGGCGATGCTGAGAAAGCAGAACCTGAATGTGCCCCAGAAATTGTATCCGGTTTTCAGGGATAAAACCGATCTGGCAGGCGGGAAGCTTTTGGAGATGCTGCATGAAGAACTGGACAGTTCCCAATATCTGATTGTCATCTGCTCGCCGAACAGCGCCGGATCGGAATGGGTGGATAAGGAAGTCCGGCATTTCATGAAAAGTGGCAGAGAGGAATATATTATCCCTTTTATCGTGGATGGGGAACCTGCGGCCAGGGAGGAAGGGCAGGAATGCTATCCTGCAGCATTGAGGACGGAGGGGGAGGGAGAATTTCTTGGTATAGGCGTTAAAGAACTGGGGAAAGAAAAAGCGTTTCTCCGGGTAGTGGCTGCATTGCTGAATGAAAAAGTCTTTTAATCCCCCATCTGAGAT
>BLLT01000088.1 GCA_011958945.1 Lachnospiraceae bacterium
GAGGTAAAGATTGAAAATTGAAAATTTTCAATCCAAAGTTTGTGTCTGCACGGCATCACAAACTTCATCATGCAAAAAGCCTCAGCAAAGCTGAGCCACAAAAGCCGTGCAGAAATGGGGAGAACCATGGGAAATGCGTATGGATTTTTTGAAATACCAAGTACAACGGCAGCGATTGATGCCCTTGATATCATGTGCAAAACAGCCGATGTGGAATTCATTACATGGGAAAAAAAGCTGGGCGGCAGGCTGGTGACAATTATCATACGGGGAAGCGTATCGGATGTTAAGCAGGCGATAGAAGCGGCGGAGCATAGCGCAATCAAAAAGCCGGCGGCTACGGTAGTAATTGCCAATCCCCATGAAGAAATCATTAAACTGGTGAAAAAGAGTGCCAGCCGGTTGACGAACATATCAACGGCCTGGAACGATGAAATGGAGTAACATATGGCGGTACAGAAAAACGCAGTAAGAAAAACTCCGGCAAAAGCCGAAGATAATAAATTAAAAGAGCCAGAAACAGTAAAAACAGAAGCAATAAAAGCTGAGGAAGTAAAAACAGAGCCAAAGGAGGAAAAAAGGATGGCACAGGAAGCATTAGGAATGGTGGAAACAAGAGGTTTGGTAGCATCGATTGAGGCAGCGGATGCAATGTTAAAAGCTGCAAACGTAACATTGGTAGGAACAGAAAAAATCGGTTCCGGTCTGGTAAGCGTTATGGTACGCGGCGATGTAGGCGCAGTAAATGCAGCGGTGGAAGCCGGCAGAACAAGCGCATCCAGGCTGGGCGAACTGGTGGCAACCCATGTAATTCCCAGGCCTCATTCGGATGTGGAGAAGATTCTCCCCGTTTTGAAATAAGGAAGAGGAGTGTGAAGAGAATTTCTAAGCCTGCAAAGTACGCAGACCAAGAAATTCTAAAGCTTCGCACCGAAAGTTGGGCGGGCATTGCCCGCCCATAAGTTTCGTTTGCCACATAGGAAGTTTTGATACAGAGCAGAAATGAGGTAAAGATGATGGGGAATAACGGTATGGCGGATAGTATGGCCGACGGCATTACAGGCGGCCAGGTAGAGCTGATTGCCAGAATGGTGATGGAAGCAATGAATCAAAAGCAGGATACAGGTAAAGGATATATGGTTCCGGTGGGGGTATCCGCAAGGCATGTGCATTTGACCCAGGAACACGTGGAAATCCTTTTTGGGGAAGGTTATCATCTGACAAAGAAAAAAGAGCTGATGGGCGGACAGTTTGCCTCCAATGAACTGGTGACGATTGTGGGCTTAAAGCTTAGAGCAATAGAGAATGTAAGGATATTAGGGCCGGTGAGGGGCAAATCCCAGGTGGAAATTTCCTCTACGGATGCGATTAAGCTGGGGGTAAAAGCCCCTATCCGGGAATCCGGAAATGTGGCCGGCAGCGCCCCGATTGCATTGGTAGGACCCAAGGGTGCACTGTACCTTAAGGAAGGGTGTATCGTGGCCAAAAGGCATATCCATATGTCGCCCAAAGACGCTATGGCGGCTGGAACAAAAGATGGCGATATCGTGTCCGTGAAAGCGGAGAACGAGCGAGGAACGGTATTCAACAATGTACAGGTAAGGGTGGATGAAAGCTTTACGCTGGAAATGCATATTGATACGGATGAAGCCAATGCCGCTAAGATTGCTACGGGGGATACGGTGAGAATTATCAATATGTAGGCTTCCGGAATCCCTTTGTGTCTGATGGGGGACGGATGCAAGGGGGATTCCGAAAGGCTGTACATATAGGAAGTCGGTTACAGAAAGGCATGGTTAGACATATGCTCATAGGAAAAGTGATAGGAAGCGTAGTTTCCACGAGAAAAAGCGAGAAATTAATCGGCAATAAGTTTATGATAATTGAGCTGGCGGAAAAAATGAACGGCGGCGGGAATCAGATGATTGCCATTGACAATATAGGCGCGGGAATCGGCGAATTTGTACTGGTTGCCACCGGAAGCGCCGCAAGAATCGGATGCGATGCGGAAAATGCGCCTATAGATGCGGCCATTGTAGGTATTATTGATGACGGAAGCCGATGGATGCAGTAGTTAGCTTCCGGAATATAGAAAGGGCATGGTCATTTTATGGAAGAAAATATCAGCATAGAAGAACTGAGCGGTATACTGCGCCAGAGCGGTATCGTAGGGGCCGGCGGTGCAGGGTTTCCCACATATGCCAAGCTGGACAAAAGGGCGGATACGATTATCATGAACTGCGCGGAATGCGAGCCGCTTTTAAAACTCCACAGACAGCTGTTAGAGCAAAATGCCAGTGAAATCGTAAAAACATTTCATATCATAGCTGACTGCGTGGGCGCGAAGGAAGCTGTTATCGGCATAAAAAAAGCATATAAAAAGACGATAGATGCCCTGAATCATTGCATTGGGGAATACCCGGAAATAAGGCTGGGGCTTTTGGATGAAGTGTATCCCGCAGGGGATGAAGTGGTTTTGATTTACGAAGTCCTGGGAAGAGTGGTGCCGCCGGGCGGCCTGCCCATCGGAAGCGGCGTAGCTGTGTTCAACGTGGAAACGGTATATAATGTATACCAGGCCATGTCTTTAGGGCAGCCGGTGGAAGATAAGCTGATATCCATTGTAGGGGAAGTGGAGCATCCGGTTACGGTAAGGATGCCGTTAGGATGTACCATAGAGGAGGCGGTGCGCCAGGCCGGGGAAATAACGGTGAAGAATCCGGTGTATTTCATCGGCGGGCCCATGATGGGGTTCGAAGGAACCGGCGGGCAGCCTGTGACCAAAACTACCAATGCGGTGCTGGTTTTGCCCGAGGAGCATTTGCTGATACAGAGGAAAAGGAGCAAATCTTCCATTGACTTGAAGCGTGCGGCGGCGGCCTGCTGCCAGTGTACCATGTGTACGGATTTGTGCCCCAGGCATCTTTTGGGCCATCCCATAGAGCCGCATAAATTCATGCGGGCGGCTACCTGTAAGGATATACAGGACACGGATATTTTCCTGAATACCATGTTTTGTTCTTCCTGTGGGCTATGTGAAAATTACTCCTGTATGCAGGGGCTTTCCCCACGTTCCCTGATAGCGGATTATAAAAATGGTTTGAGGGCTCATGGGGTGAAGCCGCCGAAGGCGGAAGCCGCCCCGGTGGCGGATGCCAGGGAATTCCGCAAGGCGCCCATGGAGAGGCTGATGGCCAGGCTGGATTTGGCGAAGTATGATAAGCCGGCACCTATCAGGTCCATGGCAGGGGAAATAAAACGGGTAAAGCTAATGTGCAGCCAGCATATCGGCGCACCGGCTATTCCGGTAGTAAAAGCCGGGGATGCCGTGGAAAAAGGGCAGACGGTGGCGGAGCCGGCAGAGGGATTGAGCGTTGCGCTGCATGCTTCCATTGGAGGGAAAGTGGAAGAAGTAACGGAAAAATATGTAATCATCAGAGGATGAGCGCATTTTATTTTCCTTACGGCTGGGCTAAGGTGATAACTGGATGATGTTTAAGGTTGAACTGTGGCTATGTTTCATCGGGTGGTAACGAAGAATATGGACATTATGTGAAGGGAAGGTTGTACATAATATGAGCAAGGCAATCGGGATGGTGGAATACAAAACGGTTTCTTCCGGGGTGACGGCGGCGGATGCCATGGTGAAGACCTCGGAGGTGGATATAATAGAAGCGCAGACGGTATGCCCGGGCAAGTATATTGCGGTAATAAGCGGCGATTTGAGCGCGGTGAAGGCGGCAGTGGATACGGCCAAGACCAAATACGGCATGCATCTGATTAACAGTTTTGTGCTGGGGAATCCCCATGAATCCATTTTCCCTGCTATTTATGGGGCAACGCAGATAGAGGGAATCAGCGCGCTGGGTATCCTGGAGACCTACGATGCGGCTTCCATCATCGTAGCGGCGGATATCGCGGCGAAGACAGCCATTGTGTCATTGATTGAACTTCGCATCGCCAGGGGGATGTGCGGCAAATCTTATATGATGCTGACAGGGGAAGTGGCAGCGGTAGATGCGGCCATAGAGAAAGCGAAAAATGAAATTGGGGCTGACGGCATGTATCTTGATTCCACGGTTATCGCCCACCCGGATGATAAAATTTGCCGGGCGATTTTGTGATTTTTAGTGTACAGGTTCGCAAATAGAGATTTGCTGCCAGGGCAGCATGCAGGCTGCGCGGCGAGCAGGGAAAGATGGTTTTTCCCAACCCGATTATGGAAAGGGCTTGGATATTGATATGTTGGCAATTGAGAGAAGAAACGAAATTTTGGAAAAACTGCAGAAGGAGAAGCGGGTAGTGGTCAGCGAGTTAAGCAAGGCCTATGGGGTTACGGAAGAAACTATCCGCAGGGATTTGGAAAAACTGGAAAAGGACGGCTATGTGATTAAAAGCTACGGGGGTGCGGTCCTGAACGAGAATATGAATATCGACATGCCGTTTAATGTCCGCAAAAATACCAATGTGGTGGGGAAACAGAGAATTGCGGAACTGGTGAATGCAATGGTGAAGGACGGGGAGCGACTGATTCTGGATGCCAGTTCCACGGCGGTTTTTATTGCCAAGCGGCTGAAAGAGGAAAAAAGGAATCTGACCATTATAACCAATTCCATAGAAATTATCATAGAGCTTTTCGATGCCCAGGACTGGCAGGTGCTTTCCACAGGGGGGCTGGCCATGGAAGGCTCTTTGGCTTTGGTGGGGCCGCAGACGGACCAAATGCTGCGCTCCTATTATGTGGACAAGGCCATTATTTCCTGTAAGGGCTTCGATATGGATAATGGGGTTACCGATTCCAATGAACTCCATGCCAGGAATAAAAAAACAATGCTGGAGCGTTCCGGCTGCCGCATCCTGGCGGTGGACAGCTCCAAGTTCGGCCATACGGCTTTTACCAATATCGGGGGCTTAGAGAATATTTCCACGATTATAACGGATGAAAAACCGGAGGAAAAATGGCTGCAGCTGTTTGACAGGTATCATGTGGAATGTGTCTGGCCGGAGGAGTAGACGGGAACGGGAGAAAAAGGATGAGGAAGGGCAGAAGATTATTCATTTTTGTATGGGTGTTGGGATTTAGCGTGCTGCTTGCAGCCTGTCAGGGAGGAAATGGAAGCGGTAGCGCGCAGGAGGGCGGTAAGGCGGGGGAGCATAATGCAGCAGAAGAAAGCGGCAAAAATAGAGAGGACAATACAGCCGAAGAAGACGGTAAGATGCAAGAAGCCGCCAGAACGCAGGATGGCAGCGGGAATCAGGACGCCGGAGAAGAAGACAGTAAGGTTCGGGGTAGCAGGGAAAAGGAAGACGCCGGGGAAGGAACGGAAGATGCGGATGACTTTCCGGGGGAATACACAGTGCCAGAAGGATGGGTGAAGGCGGAGAAGTATTCTACGGCGAACCAGATTTTTTATGTGGAGGAAGGCCATGAAGAGGATGGGCAGCCCGATAATATTTCCATCAGCATAGGAACGAACCGCTATTCGGCCGATGAGCACGAAGAGTTCCGGGAAGCGATTTTGCGCCAGATTATGATGCAGATAGGGAAGCAGCCGGGAATCCAGCTGTATGGGGATGGAACCCATACCGAACAGGGATATGTTGTTTATATTTTCACCATTGACGAGGAACAGGAAGGGATTGTGACAAAACAGTATTATATTGTGGGCGACCGCCGGTTCTGCCTGATTCACCTGACCAACTTCACCGGCTCGGAATCGGCCGATGAAGCGGCAAAGGCTATGGCGGACAGCTTTGTGTGGAAGGAATAAGGGGATGTATCGGTCCTTTCGGTTATTTTTCGGAACGGACTAAGGACTGGTACATAGTTCCCCAGTCAAATAAAGAATCTATGATTGGGCGCATTGTATCGCCTAATTCACTTAAAGCATACTCTGCCCGTACAGGAACTTCCGGATAAACTGTACGGGTAACGATGCCGTCTTCCTCCATAGAACGGAGGTTATCCGTTAAGACCCGTTGGCTGATGCCAGGGATATCTTTTGCAGTTCATTAAAACGCCAGGGGCGTTCTAAAAGTCTTTGTACAATAAATATTTTCCATTTATTTCCAATCAATGTCAATGTAGTGGCCACAGGACAGCAGGGAGGCATCAGGAATTCCTGGAACAGCACAGGGAGGGGAAGGTACTCGAACAATTATAAGACAACAGAGTCAATTACTTTGTTTATTTGTGGGTATAATGAAAATATTGGGTCAAATAAATAGTTCTGTTGCAGCGAAGTTGCTGGGAGTTGAGATAAAGACGGCAGGCCGTTTGTCGTTGAAGTATGAAAAGCTGGCTGATAGGCAGGCGTTTTCAAAAAATAAAGATTATTTGAGTTTTGAAATCAAACTTGTTGTATATTTTCCGCCATCATGATATACTGATTTCAAAAATATAAATAAAATATACTTTTGAAAGTGAGTGAATTCATGAAGACCATTTTGAGGAAACGATATCTGGATAGAATGATTGATTTGAAGGATACTCCGGATATAAAAATTATTACAGGAATCAGGCGCTCCGGAAAATCTCAGCTGATGCAGGCTTATGTAGAGTATCTGCAGAATCATTTTGACAATGTCAATATTATTTATATAGATTATATAGACTTGGAGTTTGAGGAAATCAAAGAATATCATGCACTTCATCGTTATGTGGAAGAGCATCATCAGGCAGGAAAGGCGAATTATCTTTTTGTTGACGAGGTGCAGATGTGCCCAGGATTTGAACTGGCCATTAATAGCCTGTATGCAAAAAGAAAGTATGATATTTATCTTACCGGCTCAAACGCATTTTTATTAAGTGCGGATTTAGCGACACTTTTTACAGGGAGATATGTTGAGATTCCTGTATTTCCTTTTAGCTTTGAGGAATATTGTGAATATTACCAAGACATCAAAGACAAAGAACGGCTTTTTGAGGATTATTCCGTAAACGGTGGATTGGCGGGTTCTTATGTATATCGGACCGAAAAGGATAGGACAAATTATATTAAAGAAGTTTATGAAACAATTGTAACCAGAGACCTTGTACAGAAGTATAATCTTTCCGATACTACGGTACTGCAGCGGCTCAGTGAATTTCTGATGGATAATGTCAGCAATTTGACTTCCCCCAATAAGGTGAGCAATATCTTATCCGAAAACAAGATTATTACCAATCATATGACAATTGGAAAGTACATTAAATATCTGTGCAATGCCTTCGTCTTTTATGATATTAAGAGATATGATATCCGGGGAAAGAAGTATCTGGAATCTTTGGATAAATTTTATCTGTGCGACACAGGCATCCGTTATGCGGTTCTGGGCAGCAGGAATATGGACTATGGACGGATATATGAAAATATTGTCTGTATGGAACTTCTCCGAAGGGGCTTTGATGTCTATGTGGGAAAACTGTATCAAAAAGAAATTGATTTTGTGGCACAGTGTGGAAGCGAAAAAATATATGTTCAGGTTAGTGACAATATTACCGGCGAAGACACGTTTAAACGGGAGGTTGCACCGCTTTTAAGCATACGGGATGCGTATCCTAAAAAAATAATTGCCAGAACAAAACATCCGAAATACACATATGAGGGCATTGAAGTCTGTGATATTGCGGAATGGCTTCTGGAGAAGTAAATATATTGTCCGGCAGGAACTTTGGCAAAAGCCGAGGGTTATAGAAAGTGAGTGCAGCTTCCATAACCTTCGGCTTTTTACCTTATAAGAAACAGCGTCATCAGACGCATGCAAAGGAAATATTCTTGCGCCTGTAATATTTTGCGGACATTTTGCTGTTATACTATAATAAATATACCCATGGCATGAGGGCATGGTATATAAGAGGAAAATAAGGAGTTTCGGCATCATGAAGAAAATATTAATAGTGGAAGATGACAGGCTTTTGAATAAAACATTGGCATATAATCTGGCATTGGAAGGGTATGAAATCACCGCAGCGGGAAACGTAAGGGAGGCCAGGGGATTGATTGGCAGCGGGGAATACGATTTGGCTTTGCTGGATATCAATCTGCCGGACGGAAACGGCTACAGGCTTTGTGAATTAATCAAACAGGAGCAACCGCATACCATGGTGATTTTCCTGACGGCCAATGACCAGGAGAAAGACCAGATAAAAGGGTATGAAGCGGGGGCGGTGGATTATATTACAAAGCCATTTTCTATCCTTGCGCTGCAGAGGAAGGTTAAGGCCATGTTCGCTATGCTGGAATATCACAGGCCGGAGACGGATATTTATGATGACGGAAAGCTTTTTTTGGATTTTACGGGGCAAAGTGCCGCATTGAATGGCCGGCCGCTGGCATTGTCCGCGATGGAGTATAAAATGCTGCATTTTTTCTGCAAAAATTCCAGGCAGGTATTGACAAGGCAGCTTCTTCTGGAGAAACTGTGGGATGCGGACGGAAATTTCGTGGACGAGCATACCCTGACAACCTCCATCAGCCGCCTGCGGGGGAAAATAGAAGCGGATGGCGATGCATATATCAAAACAATATATGGGATGGGGTATCAATGGATGGGGGAAGCATAGGAAGGAATGGTTATTGAGATGAAAGTAAATCATTTATCCATAAAGAATTTATACGTGATAGTTGGGTGCGGAACGGTGCTTTCGATGATGGCGGTTGTACTTGTTTTATATAGGTTCACCGGCAGCAGAGGGGTGCTTTTGTGCGGCATTCTTTTACCGTTGTGTGCCTTGGGGTGGTTTTTTTTATTGGCGGTTTTGCTGAGCAGAAGGCTTTCGGCCTTTACTGCGGATATATGCGAAACGCTGGATGGGATGATAAGCGGCAGTACAGAATATGATGCCGGGCAGATGGATGATGCCGAGACGCTTTTTGCCCGTATCCTCCACAGGCTCTCCCGGCTATATGACATTATGAAGGAAAACAGGCAGCAGGCATATAAAGAGAGGAAGGAATTACAGATGCTGGTGTCCGATATTTCCCATCAGGTGAAAACCCCGGTCAGTAATTTGCAGGCGGTGGTGGATACTTTGCTGTTAAAAGAGGTGACGGGGCAGGAACGAAGGGATTTTCTGCAGGGGCTGCGGGAACAGGCGGATAAACTGGATTTCCTTTTTCAGGCATTGATAAAGACTTCCCGGCTGGAAGCTGGGGTGATACAGCTGGAGAAGAAAAGGGGCAGGCTTTTTGATACGATAGCGGAAGCGCTGAGCGGGATTGTGTATGAGGCGGAAAGGAAAAATATCGGGGTGACGGTGGAATGCCCGGAGGATGTGGAATTGCTCCATGACAGCAAATGGACGGCGGAGGCCCTTTTTAATCTGTTGGACAATGGGGTGAAATATACGGCCGCCGGCGGTAAAATCGGTATATCGGTGGAACAGTGGGAGATTTATGTAAAAATAGATGTTTCCGATACGGGAAAGGGAATTGCGGAGAGCAATCAGGCATCGATTTTCCGGCGTTTTTACAGGGAAGAAGAGGTACATGACGAGCAGGGTGTGGGCATTGGGCTGTATCTTGCAAGGGAGATAATTACGAAGCAGGGGGGTTATATTAAAGTGGTTTCGGAAGTGGGGAAAGGGTCTGTTTTTTCGGTATTTCTGCCCAGGTGAAAGGCGGTTGGACGCTGTCTTGGATGTGAGCGTTTGGCGGATTGGACGGAGGGGGAAATATATTTTCTGTGAGGACATTTCTGTAACATTTGGGGGGTATTATTATTTTAGATGAAACGGGTGGCGAGCCTTTAGGCTGAGAAAATTTTCTGACGAGGCTATTGGTTTCGCAAACGCCTAAATGTTGACAAATGGTGAAGGGAGAAAAGAAAATGAGTGTATTGCAGACGGTTGATTTGAGGAAGTATTATGGTGCGGAGCCGAATATTACGCGTGCGCTGGACGGGGTCAGCCTTTCAGTGGAGAAGGGGGAATTCGTAGCGATAGTAGGCACTTCCGGGAGCGGGAAGTCTACGCTGCTTCATATGATGGGGGGACTGGATACGCCTACTTCCGGCAATGTGATGGTAAGGGGGGAGGAACTGGCGAAAAAGAATGATGAGGAGCTGACTATTTTCCGCCGCCGGAACATAGGGTTTATTTTTCAGAGTTATAATTTGGTGCCTATTTTGAATGTATATGAGAATATTGTTTTGCCTGTGGAGCTGGACGGGGATAAAGTGGACCGGAAGTTTATGGATGATATAGTGAAGCTGCTTGCGTTGGAGGAGAAGCTGAACAATATGCCCAACAATCTTTCCGGGGGGCAGCAGCAGCGGGTGGCGATTGCCCGCGCCCTGATCACCAAACCGGCCATTGTCCTGGCCGATGAGCCCACAGGGAATTTGGACAGCCGCACCAGCGCGGACGTGCTTGGCTTGTTAAAACGCACCAGCGGGGAGTTCAATCAGACAATCGTCATGATTACCCACAACAACGAAATTGCCCAGCTCGCGGACCGGATTATCCGCATAGAAGACGGCAAAATCGTAGAGAGAAGATAAAGGTGCGGAACTTTAAAACAGCAAATCCCCGGACAGTGCCTCAGAAAATTTACGGACGCGAAAGCGGCCGGGAATTTTCTGCAAATGAAGAAGTAAAAGGTACTGGAAGGGGATTTGCGGAACTGGAATAGGAGGATGTAGGTTATGGTTTGGCCATTTGAGAATAATACAAAAAAGATGGAGAAGCGGTTGGCGAAGCGCAGCCTGGCGGCGGACAGGGGGCGCAATATGGTGGCGGTATTTACGATAGGGCTGGCGGTTTGCCTGATGGCATCGGTTGCATTCATTTATTCGGCGATGCATGAGAGCACGGTTGCCAGGCTGCGGGGGCAGTACCAGTCCGGCTGCAGTGAACTTTCTTATGAGGATATTGAGCGTCTGGCTGCCAGCGGAAGGTTTGAAAGCTGGGGCTATGAAGGGGACGGGGGTAATATCCGGTATGCGGATACGAGCATAACAGTGCATTTTTACGATGAGGGGATGCGGGAACTGATGCGGGTTGAGCCCATTACAGGGGCATACCCAAAGAAGGAAAATGAAATCTGTGTGGAGCGGGGGATGCTGCGGTATTTGAACATGCCGGAAGAAACGGGCCAATCCCTCCGGCTGGATATGGGGGATGGGGAACAGGAGTATATCATATCCGGTATCCTGGAAAAGGAGAATACAAGCAGGCAGTACGACCTTTATATTTCGGAGGCTCTTGCGGCTAAGGGCGGGGAAAAACCCTTTACCATTCGGTTTCGGATGAAAGGGGGCGATATGGAGCAGCCGGAGCATTTGCGTACAGAAATCAAGCTTTTTTATGAAGAAATGGGAATACCGGAGAGGGTGACTTTTTACAGTTCCACTTATTTTGATCTGAACGATATATATTTGGGCAGCGACATGCCGGTTTATGGGGTGGCTTTGCTTATAGCGGTAGTCTGCGCCGTGGTCATTTATAATATTTTTTATATTTCCGTAATGGGAAAATTGCGGGAATATGGACGCCTGAAAGTGATTGGAACAACCCCGCGCCAGCTGCGTCGGGTGGTAAAATATGAGCGGAGGGCGCTTATGTGTGTGGGGATTCCTGCGGGGATGATTGGGGCGGCTTTGCTGGTAACGGTGCTTTACCCGGGGTATTGGAATTGGACGAGGAATCTGCAGTATGCTGCCTTTATTATAGCAATAACGGTGATAATGGTAATGGCCGCCACCAGAAAACCGCTGCAGCTGACGGGGAAAGTTTCCGCTATTGAGGCGGTACGGAGCAATGCATATCAGGCGGTTTCCGAAAGGCATTTCCGTACAGGGAAGCCTTCCCAACCCCTTTCCGTTTTCCGTTTGGCCTGCATGAATTTTACCCGTAACAAAAGGAAAACGGCGCTCACGCTGATTTCTCTGGGGCTTACAGGGGTTTTGACGGCCTGTATTTCCTCCTATGCGGCTTCTGTGGACGTAGAGGAATTATGCCGCAGCGGCTTTGGGGATGGGGGCGATTATATCGTGGATGTGGAGGATTATTCCACATCGCCTGTGGTTCAGAGGGATGGGCTTTTAAACAGGCAGATGCGGGAGAAAATGCTGGATTTGCCCGGGGTGGACTATGTGACTTCATGGTCCAGGGTGGATTGTAAAGTGGCGCAGTCTCCCGATGATGAGTCAATCTATATCGTGGGAGGCTATACAAGGGAGCAGATGGAGGGCTATGGGGAAAACGATGAGATATTGGAAGGGGATGCGGATTATGATGCCTTGTTAGAAAATGACGGCATCCTGGTGACGAGAGACGGTGAGAACTTGCTGGAAAAACTGTATCACCTGAAATTATCCATGGGCGATACGGTTACGCTGCAAAGTATGGAAGGGGTTTCCAAAGATTATACGGTGATGGGGATTGTGGATTATAGAAAAGGCTCCGGAACGTATGCAAGCTTCGTCCTGCCGGAAGAGGAACTGGGCACGCTTTATCCGGGGATTGAAGATTTTACATCCTTTGTAAATATCCATGTTACCCAGGCTTCCGATGAACAGCGGCAGGCCCTGTACAAGCTGGTGGATGACCCCCGTGCTGTCATTATGGCTTTGACAGATATGATGGAATTAACCGAAACATCCTTAAGGAATACGCTCCTTTTGATGTATGGGATGGTTGGTTTTATCGGGTTGTTTGCACTGGTTAACTTAATCAATACGCTGATGACCAATCTGCTGACCAGGCAGCAGGAATTCGGTATTTTTCAGGCAGTGGGAATGACCGATGGGCAATTGTCCCGGATGATTTCCACGGAGTGCCTTTGCTATATGGGGGTGACGGTGCTTTTTACCATTTCCATCGGTACTTTGTGCGGTATGGGAACGGTGCAGCTGTTTAAGAAAATGGATTTGTTTGGGAAACTGACTTACCACTTCCCGGCGGCTGCCATGCTGATTTTTGCCGGAGTGCTGTTTGCAGTTTATCTGCTGTTCATACCGGTGGCAATCAGGTTTTTGCACAGGCAGACGGTGATTGAGAGGATTAAGGTGATAGATTAGTGCTGTAAAAAGTTTGGCCGCCATGGGAATTCGTTTCCAGGCAGCAGGCCGCAGGGGAATACTCCGCCGGCCATGCCGCCTGGAAACGGATTTCCATGGCGGCCGGGTTTTCCGGCATGTGAATTGAGCGATAGTTACGTATTGAGAAACCCGGAAATATCTGAAAAGTCGATATATAAATCCTCATATATGCTGACCTTAATAATGGAATCAAAGGTATAGGGTACATTGAGGATATTTTTTTCAAAAAAGTTTACCGTCACACTCTTGCGTTGCGGATCTACAATCCAATACTCCCGGACACCGAATTTTTGATAATAATATAATTTGCGGATGTAATCATCGGCAGGATTGCCAGGAGAGATGATTTCGATGATAAAGTCTGGTGCACCGTTACAACGTTTTCCGTCCAGTTTGGTCTTGTCGCAGATAATCATAATATCGGGCTGGACGATGGTAAGAGGCCTGTCGGAAAGCTTTACATCAAACGGCGCCGGGAAAACGAAGCATTCCCCTTTTTTCCGCTGGAGATAATTTCGAATAGAAACGAGCAGTTCGGTGAGGAGCGTCTGATGCTCCTGAGATGGGCTGGCCATATAAAAAATTTCCCCATCAAAAACTTCCGCTCTGATATTTTCCGGAAGCTGTTCATATTGCTGCAAAGTAGTGACAGAAGTTTCTATTTTTAATCCTGACATAGAGTTTTTCCTTTCCTGGTTGATGATACACAAATTATAACACAATATCTGTCAGGCACATAGTTTTATATGAATAAATATTTCCTAAAAATAGATGACAGGATGGCAGAAGGCTGGTAAAATGAAAGAAGAAATCTCTGTAAGGACTGTTGGGGAAGAACGGTTGTTTCAAGGTTGAAATTGCCCTGGCCAATGACAGCGAAGAAATAGGGAAATTCAGAAAGAATTGGAGGGATTACGATGTTAAAAGGTATTCCGGGGATTTTATCCCCCGAATTATTGAAGGTGCTTTGCGAAATGGGGCACAGCGACAGGCTGGTGATTGCGGACGGCAATTTCCCGGCAGAATCCATGGGGAAGGATGCGGTTGTCATCCGTATGGACGGGCATGGAACCCCTGAAATACTGGATGCGATTTTACAGGTATTTCCGTTGGATACTTATGTGGACAAGCCGGTAAATCTGATGGAAGTGATGCCAGGGGACAATGTTGAGACCCCTATCTGGAAAACGTATGAAGAAATTACGGCAAAGCATGACGAGCGCGGGGCAGCGGCCATCGGCCAAATTGAGCGCTTTGCATTTTATGAAGAGGCAAAGAAGGTGTATGCGATTATTGCCACCGGGGAAAGTGCCCTTTATGCCAATATCATGCTGCAGAAGGGCGTTGTAGTAGACTAAGCGATGTTACTATTGACTGTGAATCGTAACAGGCGATGGTTCAATCCAGGACTTTTCAAAAGTCATGCGAATGTGTAAAAGATGGGCAAAGTTTTAGAGGAAGGCTCGAAATAAGATGCAGTAGTTTCCTTTGCCGGGGTGTGGGAGAAGGAAGGCGCTGCATCTTTCGTTTATATGATAGGAAATTACACCACAGCGCCAACTCTTTTTTACATTATAGGATTCGGGTGTCAAAAGCCCTGGCTG
>BLLT01000089.1 GCA_011958945.1 Lachnospiraceae bacterium
ATCAGCTTTACGATTTCCTCGGTATACTTCGGGTTCTGCCGGAGCCTGCCAAGATATGCTTTCAAATCCATGCCGCTAAGCACTGTCCGTTCCTGCATATAACCTCCTATCCTGCCCGTTTTGGGCAAAAATCAAGCAGCCGTATCCGGCTGCGATATCCTACCTGCTTTTTTCCTTTTGTCCCCTCTGCTTTTCCTGCCGCATTTCCGGTTCCGGTTTTCCTGCCCTTTCCCCTGCCGTGATTTCCGCAAGGATACGGGCGGCGATCCGTTCCTCTTTCGCCACAGCCTTTTCTTTTTCCCTTATCCGTGCGATCTCACTCCGGTAATGTTCCTTAAATGTCGCAAGCTGCCCTGCCGTGTACCCTTCCTTTTCAAGCCTTGCCGACAGTTCCAGATAGCGTAAATGCTCCTGTTCAAACAGCATTTCCCCGCGCTGGAAACAGTTCTCACACTCTTTCAGTTCCTCCAACTGCGCCGCAATGTCAAAGAGCGGCTTCATCCTTGCACGTTCCTTAAATATACGGCTCTTTTCCCTTGAAGTCTCTTTCTTCCTGTCTGCCATCTGCAGATGCAGATTTTTTATCGCATCTGCCGTCTGCCCTTTGTCCCCGGTCACGTCATGCCTTACAAGGAACAGGTAATCTTCCTGCAGCTTCTGCATTCTCCTGATGTCGTCACGGTACTGCCACGCCCTGCTGTACGGGCGCTTCTTTAAAAGCCCCGTTTTGTAAAGCCTTGCAAAATAGCGTTTCTGTATGCCGGACATTTTCGCCCTTTTATAGCGCTTTACACGGCAGCGCACAATCCTTGTTTCCTGCACCGCCTGTATTTTTTTATAGGAAGAAAGGCTCTCCTGTGCAATCCGTTCCCGTATGCGTTCCTCCGTGTAATTTTCCCCAAGCGACCTGCACCGTCTGAACCTGCTCATGCCCATAGGCTTGATTGCAAGGTATTTCCCCTCTGTACGGTATGCGTTCTTTATCCCGTAACCCATACCGGAAAGGACGGATAAAAAGGACTCATAGGTTGCCGACTGTATGATTGCCGCATCAATGTCACGCTTTATCATGTCTGCCCACACAAATTTCCCATCCCTGAAATCATTCCACTCTTTATAGTTTTCAGACTTCTTTGCCCTGTCCTCCGATATTTCAATCGTGGAAAGCCCGTATTCTTCACACAGTCGGTTCGTAATGGGCTGTATCTCCTTTGCCCAGTCCCCTTTTTTATAGCGGTACTTTCTGCCGTCCCGGAAACTGACACTGTTGAAGATGATATGACCGTGGATATGGTCCGTGTTGTCATGCACCGCATACAGCGCTTCATAATCTTTTCCAAGATATTCCTTTGCAAACTTTCCGATTACTTCAAATGCAGTATCCGCATCTACTTCCCCCTCCACAAAGGATATGATCAGGTGGTATCCCTGCCGCTGGTCTGTCTTCCCAAACTGTTCCTTTGTCTGCCGCATCTGCTCATACACTTTTTCCTGCTGGCAGTTAAGGGAACCCACGAACCGCCCGCCGCCTGTTTTCTCCGGCACAGTGATATAGTCGAGCGCCTGTTTCAAGTGTTTCCCTGCATACCCTGCACCACAGTCCCCGATATAGAGTATCTTGCTGATCGCCAACCGTCCCTGCCCCCTTTACACTGCCCTTCCCCTGTCATGCTTTTTTTCCTGCCCCATGACATACTCCTGAAGCTCATGCGTACAGGGTGTGTATTCCTTCATTGTCTCAAGGCAGAAGAAAATATCTGCTTTCTTATCCGTGGATGCTGCATAAAACCCTTCATAAGAATATGGGTGCTTCTGCTTCCCGTCATAATCTGCTTCCATCATGCCAAGTTCATCGTCACGCCTGAGCCGCCTTGTCTTATCAAAAAAGTCCCCGTCCGTTTCCGTGAACTGGCGGACCGGCTTGAAATGACATCCCTGATAGAGAAAATAACCGTTCTCACGCAGGCGCTTTTCCTGTGCTTCCGTCAGTGTTTCCGTCAAATAGCTCCCCCTCTCCTTACATGCTGCCTATCTTATCCGCCGCCTCCCTTACGGTCATGTTGAGTTTTTTCATATAAGCGCTTAAAAGTTCCCTGTCCTCCGTGCGGTACAGCTTTGAATTATAGTTCCTTGTGATCTGGTTGATGTTGTTCCCGATTGCGTTGACCTCGTTGATTAGTTCCTTTAGTAAAATACGGATTTCAGGGTAATCGTTTGGCTTCTGTGACAGAAGCAGCCGGATATACTCTGATTCTTTCATACCGCTTTCCTGTGCCTGTTTTTTCAGTCTGTCCGCTTCCTGCTGTGTCAAACGGAAAGGCTTGATGATGTCCTTTTTTTCTGCCGCCATCTACCGTGCCCTCCCCACACTCTGCTTTAATTCCGGGGAAATATCCGGCTGCTGATCCACGCCCTCCTTTATCTGGTCTGTCAAATTCCTGACAGCGGCATCAATATCGCCGCCCCTGCTTATATTCTCAATAAATGCTTCCGCCAGCGACGTTCCAATCGCTTCAATCATTTTCCCATGCTTTGTGCGGTCAAACATCTTATCCAGTATTTGTTCATCCTTACGCAGGGAATCAAGCCTGCTTTTCTGGTTTGCAAAGTCAATCATGTCCTTTGGGTTCGTTACTGCCGCTTCCGTTTCCTTTATCAGTTCAAAATTCCACTCTGTGACGGCATCGACTGCATCATCAATAGTGTCTGGCTCCCAGGTTACGTTATCCTGCTCATCGCACAGATCGCCACGGAACATCCCGCCGTCCATGTGTCCCAAAAGATACCCATGCCCTTCCATGTAGTCAACAACTTTCTGCCCCTCTTCCTCTGTCATGGGGAATGTTTCTTTGAAGAACTCTGCAAGCGCTTTCCCGTCCTTAAAACTTTCCGGTTCCTGTCCTCCTATTACCTGTGAAAGATACATCTGCTCGCCCGTATACCCGAAATCCTCATATCCGAATTGCAGGGCTTTTTCGTTCCCCAGTTCCAGCGCCTCCGCAAGAAGCACCGCACCGAAATAGTTTACCCTGACACTCTCCTCCACGGACACCGGGAACCCATCGTCATCGCCATGACGCAGCTCATAACAGTGCATCCCCTCTGGCACGGTTTCCTTATCCACACGCAGCTCCGTGAAATATCCTGTCCGCCCCAGTAATTCTACTTCCTCAAGCACCTCTTTTTGCACATCCACGGTTTCCATCTGCAACCACCTCCTTATCCGTATGAAATAAAGCCCATGATTTCCGCCCCGCTCAAATTCCGATAGGAATTTGCCAGATACGCACTTTGTAATACAAGTGCCTCTGGTTAGGGGGCTGCCCCTAAAACCCCGCTTCTTATATGGATATAACTTAAAATATCAGTTCATATTTACACTTTCAGTTGACTTTTTGAGTTCATTTTCCTGCTTTCAACTGACTTTTTCAGTTATCCATTCCGAAGCCGCACCTCCGATTCCTGCCATGATTTTCCATGTGGACTGAATTTTTCAACTGATTTCTGCATTTTTAACTGAATTTTTGCAGTCACTTTTCTTATTTCAGTTGACTTTTTCAACGCACTGCCGCTTTGGGCGGCACGGGATCGGAAATACACCTTTTTGCAGTCTGGAGCCACTGGTTATAGTCCTTGAACGGTTTTGGCGGTGGGCAGTCCTCCACTTCATAATCCAGCCCGTAATATTTTTCCATGAGCGCCTCCGCCGCTTTCCTGCCCGGTTCGTCATTGTCGAGGCAGAATGAAATCTTACGGACTTTCGGATGTTCCTCTAAAAATGTGGCAAGCGGCGCATCAGAAAGCATACCGAGAGCCAGCTTGTTTGTCACATAGTCGCCACGGATCTCCACATAACTCATCAGGTCTATTGCCGCCTCGAATACCATGACTTCATCACTCTGACCGTACCAGATGTTGAACCCATAATTCTTGTCGTTTCCCGCCACGTCACACTTAAAGGCTTTCCCTTCCCGGTCAAACACTCCCCTCATGCTTGCGAAGCGTGTTCTGCCCTGCACATCGTTCCCCTTAAAGACAATGTTGTGGTGGCTGCGTTCTTCATAGATCAATCCGCAGCTTACAAAATAATCCACCGTATGCCTGTCAAGCGCCCTGTCCCCAGTCAGGTACGAATACAGACAGTCATTGTTCCTTGCCGGGGCGGGCAGTACGAACTTCTTTTTTTCCGGCTCCTTTTTTTCCACATATACACTGATATTCTTTTTCTCCCAGTCCCCGCTTCTCTGGTATCCTGAAAAGTCGAGAAGCCAGAAAACAGCGTCCTTGACCTCCATTCCCGCAAAGACACGCAGGAAATCTATCTGCGAGCCGCCGTTGTTTCCCCTTTCATGTTCCCTTGACCACCGGAACCAGTTCGTGCGGTTGTAAATCCGTATCGAATCCATTTCTTTCAGGGTGTGGTATCTGCCTATCTTTTTCACGGTGTAACCGAGGCTTGCCGCTACCGCCGTCAGGTCAACGCTCTTTGCAAGCGCAAGTTCCTCCGCCGTAAAACTTCTTCTTTCTTCCATCGCCTCACCTTGCTTTCCCTTTTTCCGCTACCATTGCCGTTTTTCCAAATTCCAGTGTTTTATAGTCCGTGGAAAGATGTATCTGCGGGTACTGCAGCAGCTTCTTTTCACGGAAACTGAAATACTGGCTGTTGTCGCCGCCTACGATCACATGATCAGCAAGTGTTATCCCCATAAGCTCTGTCAGCTTCAGCATACGATCCGTTACCATGATGTCCGCTTTAGAAGGCACAAGCTCCCCGCTTGGGTGGTTATGCACAATGATCATCTGTGCCGCATTGGAAAGTATGCTTGCCTTGAAAAGCTCCTTTGGCTCTGCAATGGTCTGGTTGATTGTCCCCATGCTTGCAATATTGCAGTTAATAGGGGTTCCGTCCGATTTCAGGTTGATGACGCACATCACTTCCCGGTCCATTTCACATAAGAAATCCCCTGTTACCCTCACGGCATCTGCCGGGTTTAAAATCTTATGCTCTGAAAACAGCGGCGCATCCTTTACCAGCCTTATTGATACCACTTCCAATTTAAAGAGTTCCTGTTCCTGCATCTGCATTTGTTTCCTCCCCTCCCGGCTCAATATGGATAATAAATTCCCCCTCCTGCCGCTGCACCAGTTCCAACAGTTCTTTCATGGTAAGTTCTTTTGGTGTTTCTTCCATAATAATAGAGATCCTCCTATCTGGACTGTCCTTTTCCGTCTGGGCGGTCATACCTTGTTCCGTTCCCATCCAGACGCTTGTTTGGCGTGTCCGTTGCAAGCGATAACGTCCGCTGTTTTCTGTCATAACAGTACACCTGATTGGAAAGCCGCTCGTTCAGGCTGATCCTCAACATATTGTTTTTTTCCACCAGTTCTGCCAGTTCTTTCGGCGTTACCCCCTCTGTCGGCACCGCCATGACTTCATGGACTGACAGCGGCATAATATAAAGATTACCGCCCAACTGTTCCGATAATCCGTGAATAACATCCCCGTAGAGCATGGAAACAGCACCATTGATGCACATTTTGTTGCTGATGCAGTAAATCGGTGTCTGTATGACGCTGCCCATTTCCCGTGCCGCTTCTTCTGAAAAACCGCCATCCATAAACATTTCCACGATAATATCATTTAAAAGCTCCATTGTTGGCGGGAAAAGCCGCCTTGTATTTTCCACTGCCGCATGGAATAATTCTTCCTCTCCCATTCCAATCCTCTCTGCCATTTCCACAGTGACCGGGACTGATTCCACAGGATTTTGGGTATCTATGACATATTTGTAAATGATTGATAGGTCCTCAAACTTTCTGTGCGGCATATATCCGAGCATTTCACGGTTCTGTTCCGTATTAACCAGTGACATGATTATGCTTTCCGGTGCGTCTTGCAAGTTCATTCTGCTGTTCTTCCTTTCCGCCTCACGGCAGGCACCCGCCAGATAAAATGCCGTAAGTTCAAGCGTTTCCTGTAAATTGCCTGATTTTTTGTATTCTTCATACATATGGTTCAAGTACACCGTGGGATACAGACTGTCCGGCTGGCAGGAAGGCGGCACAAGATGGAGTGCATCCAGAGTTTCATTCACTTTTCCCGTCCGGTCAGCCCGCAGGGAATAGCCCGAAAGTTCATCAGGCATATGATCCAAAATTGTCGCTGTAACCACTTCCCTGAACAATTCATAATCCATCATTAAAACCGCTCCCTCCGTTTCCCACTTACATAACCGCCGCTTTTTTGAACGGTTTTGCTTCATAGGCGTGTTGCTGTTCTGCCACAACGCCGTCCAGCCTTTTGTTTGGCGTGTCCGTGGCAAGCGTGATCTTCCGCAGGTCTTTGTCGTAGTGGTACACCTGATTGGAAAGCCGCTCACTGATGTCCACCTGATCCATGTTTATCTCTGAAACCATCTGTGCCAGTTCTTCCGGTTCGCCCATTTCCACGGACACGGCGATAACTTCGTGTACGGAAGAGGGCAGGATATACAGGTCTGTCCCCACGCTTTCCGCCAGCTTGTGCAGCTTATCCTCATAAAGCATGGAAGCCGCACCGTCTATCTTCCTTTCATTTGAAATAACCCACATGATGTTTTCCGGCTCCTGCTCGCCAACCATGAGGTCTGCCATCTCCTCCGGCATACCGTCAGCCACCAACATATCCCTCATGACTTCATTCATGGACTGCACCACGGGAGGCAGGATGCGTCTGGTGTTTTCCGCAGCGGCTTTGAATAACTGTTCCTCCCCCATTCCCAATGACTCCGCCACATGATTATTGATTACAACACTTGAAAGCCCCTTTTGTTCCACGTCCACTACCCATCGGTATATAATGGACAGATCCTGAAATTCCCTGTGCGGCAGATTTTTCAGCATATCCTCATTCTGCATAGTGTTCACAAGCTGGAAGATGATATTGTCCTTTGCCATGCTTATATCCAACGGCGGGATTGTTGCCCCTCTGAAAACCTCATCCATCGCTTCTGCTGCTTCCCGCAGGGTTTCCTGTAAATCGCCTGTCTTTAAATACTTCTCATACATGTCATTGATATATAAAGTAGGGGAAATCATGGTTTTCTCATTCTTTGCCAGAAGGCTGATCCCATCCAGTTTTCGGTTTACCTTATCCACCGGGGCAACCCTTACCTCCATGTCCTGATAACTCTTAGGCATGTAGGATAAAAAGCTCTCTTTTACCACCTCTTTGAATATCTCATAATCCATCATAAAATACGTTCCTCCATTCCACAAAAAAGGCGGGGCATATAAGCTGCTCTGGCTTACACGCCCCACCGGGTTCATACTTGGTTATTCATTACTTATGCTTCTGCACTGTCTTTTTTCTTCTTCCAAAAGATAATGCCGAGTCCGGCAGCAACAGCCGCAAGCCCCAACCCTGCAAATACCCACGGGTTCATGTTATCCCCGGTCTGCGGGAGTTTCGGTTCCGTAGGCTTGTTTGTCACTTCAAGGGTGTACAGGGCGACTCTCGTCTTTCCGTCCTTGTATTCAAACTTCACTTCCTTTGGCGTGGAATCAAGAAGATACCCTTCCGGCGCTTCCACTTCCACTACGGTATAAGTGACTGCCTCCTCATACTTGCCGTCCTTAAATGTTGCAATCGGAAGTTCGCCGCTTTCAGCATGACCGTCCCTGTCAGTGGTAAGTGTCTCAATCACTTTCCCGCCCTTGTCACGGATTTCAAATTTTGCGCCTGCAAGTGCTTTTCCGTCCTCCGACTTCTTGCTGATGATGATCTTTCCAACTGCTGTTTCGTCCTTCATTGCCACTTTCTGGATCTCGTCAGTCTCTTTTACCTCAAACTCAATATCCTGTGCAATGACATACCCGAATGGCGCTGTTTCTTCACGCAGGATATATTTTCCGGCAGGCAGCTTTTCAATCATGTGCGGCTCTTTGCCGGAAGTCCACTTCTCAACCAGATTGCCGTCTGCATCAATGACGGAAAGAACAGCTCCTTCAAGCTCATTGTCTCCTGTGATGTCAGTCTTTGAAATCTGCACTTTGATCGGCTTGTTTTCAAATTCTGCCTCAAATTCGATTACTTCTTTATCATCGCCCTGATATGACGCATCCACATCAAATACCTTGCCAGACTTCACATATCCCTTTGGCGCTGTCAGTTCCTGCACATAATACTTTCCAAGCGGGAGGTCAGATACAAAGGTCAGCTTTCCGTCCTTTCCGGTCACGCCACGCTCAATTTCAGTTCCGGCTTTTACAACGACTTTGCCATCCTTGTTCACAATGTCCTCTTTTGCAAACAGTCCGAATACGGCTCCCTCAAGAACCTTATCCGTGCCTGCCTCTTTCTTAACCACGGTAATCTGCACTTTCTGTCTCTCATTACTGATGTTCATTCCTGCATAAACCACTTCTGTTTCCTGATCGATATAGGAAAGGTCTGCTTCGATTGGCGTATCATCCAATACAAAGCCTTCCAATGTCTTTGTCTCCACAAGGTAATACTTTCCAAGCGGCAGATTGTCAATACCTGCATAGCCTTTCTCGTCAGTGACGATAGTTGCCACAAGTTCGTCCGCCTCATAATAGATTGTGTCAAGACCGTCCGGGCTTACAATGTCCTCCGCTGCATAAACTTCAAATTCAACACCTGCAAGGCTGTCCTTAAAGTAATTGAAAATGAAATCATACCAGTGTCCTTTCATAAGAGTGGTGTCCGTTACAAATTCGCCGTCCTTGTTGATGATGATTGCGCCTGTCGGAACTTCGTCTTTCATCACTGCACTCTGAATGTCAGCGGTATCTTCCACCGTAAACTGAATTTCCTCTGCTTTCAGATAACCATAAGGCGCAAATTCCTCACGGAGCGTATAAGTCTCCCCTGCTGCAAGTCTCTTGATAACATGAGCCTCGTCTGCCACGGAAGTCCATCTGTCAACCACATTGCCGTCCTTGTCGATGACTGTAAGCGTTGCGCCGGAAAGTTCTGCGCCGCTTACAATGTCCTCCTTTGTAAATTCAAAGGTTGTCGGCTCATTGAGAAACTCGCTGCTGTATTCTGCAACCGCCTCATGCTGTCCCTGATACTCCGTCTCAAAAGTAATTACTTCCCCACTGGAAACATAGCCTTTCGGCGCTTCCATTTCCTTTGCCTCATAAACCACAAACGGATAATCCTTTACGAAAGCGATCCTGCCGTTTTCGTCTGATGTTGCAGTTTCAAGGAGTGTGCCTGCTTCAATTATTACTTCCCCGTTGGCATTTTCAATATCCCCTGCGGCATACAGACCGAACTCTGCACCCGCAACCGGAGTATCTTCCTCCGCATCTTTCTTGATGACGGACATA
The DNA here is from genome assembly GCA_011958945.1 of Lachnospiraceae bacterium. Taxonomy (GTDB): domain Bacteria; phylum Bacillota; class Clostridia; order Lachnospirales; family Lachnospiraceae; genus Kineothrix. The sequence continues at coordinate 9,340 of BLLT01000089.1, forward strand.
TCCAGCTTCTGCCTGTCATTGGCAAATGTCACGCTTTCATGGATCACCGGGGTTTTATCGTCCACATAAACGAATGTTACAAGCTGCTCTTCCCCGTTCAGCACATATCCATAAGGCGCTTCTGTTTCCACAACACGGTACTGTCCGAGAGGAAGTCCCGCAATACTGGCTTTCCCATCTTCCCCGGTTGTGAGCGTTCCCACAAGATCGCCCCTGCTGTAATATTTTGTCCTGTTTCCGTCCGCATCTGTCTGCATGTCTGCTGTAAAAATATCTTCAGCAGCATAGACTTCAAATTTTGCCCCTGCAAGGGAGCCTTCCTTATAAACAAACTCCTTTTCCTCAGAATCCGCAAACAAGCCGCCCTTGTAACCGTCAAGGATTTCGCCTTTTTTCTCTACTGTCAGTTCCCCGGTAACAGGTTCGTCCTCATATTCCACCGTGATGATTGCATCATAGGTGTCGGGATCAGTTTCATAGAACGTATCGGAATCAACCGACACTTCCACATAGTCCGTGTTCAGCACATATCCGAAAGGTGCTGCTACTTCCTCAATGCGGTAATTCCCAATCTTCAATGTGTCAGGCAGGATCAAGTCGCCATCGCTGTCCGTGAAGAAGGAAGTGTGTGTAACCTTTGACGGATAGGTTGTGACCATCTTGACATACTCATTTTTGTCAAGGTTGAAAATCTTAAATTCCGTATTAGGGATAAGGACTGTCTGCTTTGTGTCAGCGTCCCTCTTGATCACACGCAGCTTTGCGGTAAATTCACGGTCAATGAATACACGCCATACCTGCGGCTCTGTCGGATGGTTCTCCACAATCTTCACTTCAAAAGGTCTTACTGTTTCCATGTTGTGGGGCGTTACTGTCTCAACCACCACATAAGTCCCGTAAGGGATTGGCTGTGTCACGATATGCCCCTTTGCATCCGTGAAAAGGGTAGTTTCCCCCTTGCTGCCGATTTTTACGGCTTCTGCGCTGTCAAAATCATAGCTTCCATCTTCCAGTACGGATAAGGAAGATTTCAGGTATGCGGTAAAGCCTGCGCCGGATAATACGGGTGCTTCCGTGTCGTCCCCGTTGTCGGATACTTTGATGAGCTGGAACGGCTGCTTGATGACCTGCTCTGCCGATGTTGTGCTTCTTGACACTTCCGCTACCAGATCGCCCTCATAATCGCAGATAACATCATATTCCTCTTCGTCAAGAAGATACCCCTCTGACGGTGTGATTTCTTTTACATAGTAATCGCCAAGATAAAGATTGTTTACTTCTGCATTGCCGCCCTCATCGGTTGTCAGTGTGGCAACAAAATCCCCCGCATGGAAGATAATGCCCGTTGTCCCGTCCGGGTGTACAATGTCGTTGCGGGCATATAAGCCGTAAACAGCGCCCTCCAGTTTTGCGTCTCCCTGCGGAACCGCTTTTCCTGTCTCTTTATCTACCTTGTAGATGTGGATTTTTGCGGTTGTCCTGTCATTTGCAAAGGTATGGGTAAATGCCGCCTTTGCGGTTGTCTCCGGCAGGTAATTGAAATTGAAGCTGTATATATCAAAACTGTTCCTGTAATATGCGTAAGGAGCCTGTGTCTCTGAAATATAATAGCTGTTTGCAATCGGAAGGTCTACCGTGTAAGCGGCGCTACCATCCTCCCCTGTCGTAACGGTCTGTAATGCAGTCCCCTTTGTCACAATGACCTGTCCTGCGTAATTTTTGATGTCATTTCCCGCATAAAGCGTATACTGTCCGCCGTCCAGCAGGTTTGTTGTCTCCGAATCTTTCTTTGTAACGGAAACTTCCGCTTTCTGTCTGGCATTCAGGACGGTTGTTGACTCATACTGCACTTCCACCGTCTGATCCTTATACTCGATTTTTACGGTCTGCGGTGTGGTATTGATAGTGTAACCGTCAATGCTCTTCGTCTCTGTCACGGTATAGGTTCCAAGATGAAGGTCTGATAACAGCACTTTTCCGTCGCTTCCGCTCACAAGGTTTTCAGCAATCAAGTCCCCTTTGTTATAGACTTTTGTGCCGTCTGCCTTGTAAATGTCTGCGCCTGCCGTCACTTTGAAAACAGCCCCCGGTAGCTTCTTTTTCTCATAAGTGAAGTTGCTGCCATTCCATCCGGTCAGAACTTCCCCTTCCTTATAAATTGTGATTGCGCCAAGCTGTTCCTTGTCCGTTGCGCTGATCCCGCTTGTCTGCCCTGCTCTTACAGTCAGCGTGTGTACTTTGCCGCTCAGTACATATCCCTTCGGTGCAGTAATCTCCTTTACATAGTAGGTTCCCGCCGCAAGCGCATTGGATTTTGCATAACCATTTCCATCTGTAGTCATGGTGTCTACCTTATTGGTGCATCCACTGTCGGAATAGATACCGTATACAGCACCTGCCAGTTTCACGCCACTGGCTTCATCGGTCTTTACAAGCTCCCCATATCCGATGTTTTCCGTCTTTACCTTAAAATAGGCATGAACCGGATCGGCACTTGGTCTTTCCGAAACGAACTCCTGATAGTTCGCTTTTTCCGTAAGCCAGAACACACAGCTTGAAGTTGTCTCCACTTCGCCTGCCGTAGAGTTCATGGTTGCCATTGCCGCCGTCGTATTCGCCACCTCACTGGAAATAGTGATGCTGTTTCCATTTGTTTCTACTTTAAACCCACTCAGCGAGATGTCAAAATGCCCAAGTACACCGTTACTGTCATTAAGGGTTTTCTCAAAACGCTGGTTTCCTTCATTCCATTTCAACTCATAAGTCTCCGCACCACTCTGAGTCCTGCTTGCAAAACTTGGTCTTATGGCATTATAAGACTTGCTAATGTTGTTTTTCAGGCTTGTATAATAAGCATAGGACGATGACGGGTTCGGAGCCGTATCGCACAGCTTCCTTGCTGCGGAATCGCCACTGCTCGTACCGAACAGGTTGCCAACTATTACCCACACCATTGCCTGTGTCGCTATGAACTGATCACACTGGTCATTTGACGGCGGTGTTGCGCTGTTGCTGTTAAAACCAAAATAGAGACAATAGCTTAACAGCTTCTCCTGCTGTGCCGTCATGGACGTACTTGAATTAGGGTAGCTGTTCATGAGCTGCCCGCCGTCCGCCGCAAGACCGAAATTCATGCAGTAGGCGGCATTGCCGTCCAGAATGGCATATAGAATTTTTCCGTGGTCATAGCCAGCCTTTAACTCGCTTACCTCTCCGGATGCTCTTGTTGACGCATACCAGAAAGAAATGTTTGCACTGGAACTTGCCGCAAAAGCAGTCGTCCCATTGCTAAACAGCGTGGTAAAGACCGTGAGCAGAGCTAAGAAGCCTGCCATAAATCTTTTCATTTTCTGTTTCATTCAGATTTCCTCCTTATAATAGGGCAAAAAAATGACAAGTCATGTGAACTGGCTTGTCATTTTCCGTTTACTGTTATTCTGTTTGATTCTTTCATTTACTCACTATACATCCGTATGCCCTCTTACCTGTAACAGCGGAACTCATAAAAGTCCGTCCCGTTTAGGTTATACACTCCTGCATACTCAATGTAAAACACAGGTTCCGTTTCCAGCAGCATCATTCCCGCAATGTAATCCGCTATCCCGTCCTCGCTGCCAAGTTTCCTGCCGGACGTGGTGGACGCTTCATTCAGGTCTGTCTCCACAAAAACGCTGTAATAACCCAGTCCGTCATACGGATAATAGGAATTGTATTCTTCCTGCGTTATCTTCCCCCCTGCCAGTAGGCTTGCAAGGTTGTCCGTGGTTGTTATCATGCCACCCGCCTGACACTTTGCAACTGCCTGACTGCATACAGAAACGGGATCATAGGATACTGCGGTCACTGTCTGTTCCTGCTGCTTTGTTTTCTCCGGTTCCGGTTCTTCCGGCTTTGCTTCACACTCTTCCTTTGCCTCTTCCGGCTTTGTTTCTTCCTGCTTCGCTTCATCCGGCTTTGGCACATCTGTACTGACCTGTGCAGGTTCCGTTTCCTCTTTCTGCCCCGGTTGGCTTGCTGGTTTGGAATTGGGCGTTTCTTCTTCCGCTTTATTCCCCTCTTCCTGCGCCGTCTCTTCCTCCGTTTCCTTTTCTCTCTGCTCTTTTTCAGCACCCCCGCTTTCTGCATGATCCACAGCAGGAACTTCTTTATCCTCCGCCATATCCGGTTCCTCAGTATCTGTTACTGTTTCAGTTGCTTCCGTCTCCATATCAGGCAGGATATTGTCCTTATTGCTGCATCCTGCAGCAAGCATGATAGTTACGGATAAAATCAGAAATAATCTCTTTTTCATATGAATCACCTATCCTTTCCCCATAAGGGAAAGGCAGGCTGTGTCCGTGTACCGCTGTCCTGTCCCTTATGGACGACTCTGTATCATATACACGGGACACATATCGGCTCAGGTCTGTCCCGTATTCTGTGCATTGTTTCCTCCTGTCAAACTATTTCATTTTGCCAAAATATGCAAGCATTCTTTTCAGTCTCCTGTCCTTTGCATATGCCTTGTAAAATTTCAGCATCCACATATTTCTCACCTCCTTTAGCGTCTGCCTGCCGAAACGCCTGCCATAGTCAGCATAATCCTTATGATAAGGGCGAATAACAGCAGGAACAGTTTAGCCATTCCAAACACCAGCTTCAATGTCACAAGCGCCGCCTGTAATATCCATTTCAATATGGTAAGTAGTACCACCCCGGTCTTTCTTAAAACTATCCCTGCCATAAAACATTCCTCCTATCCCCAACCGTCAACCAGTTCCATCATGGTTGGATCTTCTGTTTCCCTTGTATCTTCTGCCGCTTTCATTGCCGTGCTGTCCATGTTGCCCCTGCCCGCAGCACCCTCCGCCACCCTCACAGTCCCGGCTCCGAGTGCCGCTCCAAGCAGCATGATGATCTCATTCTTGACTTCGTTTTTCAAGTCTGACCGTATACCGTCCAGATCTTCCCTTGTAATGTATCCTGCATTTTTCTTCGGTTCCTCTGTCTCTTTCACAAGGCTTTCATCATTCAGACTGCGGATATAGAAATCTACCGCATCGACGATGAACTGATTGACTGATTTGTGTATTTCTGTATTCAGTTCCGCCAAAACCCTGTGTACCCTGCAATGCTGCTCATTATCAAGGTTGAGCCGGACATTATGATAGCAGATATTTGATTTTGCCATATGTGCCACTCCTATCCTATCTGGTTACGATGCTTTGCAAGGAAAATCCTGCCAAGCTGT
>BLLT01000090.1 GCA_011958945.1 Lachnospiraceae bacterium
GCTTAATTGGCTTTGCTTTGCCAAGGCAGCTCTGGAAATTCCCGGATTAGTATAAATGGAAGAGTAAAGCTGTTTCATATTTGTATCTTTAATTAATTGTTGGTTAATCATTTTCATATATTAATTATTCCTCCATATCCGAGTTAGTACAGCCAGTTGATTAATTACATCGTAACATAAATTGCGGAAATGTGCAAAAGAAAAAATAATTTATGAAAGAATATTGAATGTTTTTTTGCGTAAAAGTTGAAAATGATTATAAAATGCAAAAAAAGCACTTTATATTTATGAAAAAATTACAAAATAGCACCTGGTAAAAAAGAAAAATGGAATACATTATTGACAATTAATATATCTGATGCTAAAATCATTTACAGAAAATGGTTTTGAGATGAAAATGCAAGTGGAATTTATTTTTTTAACCAATTAGTAAAGGCACTGAACAAATGCAACAGAAAGAGGTGAATACAATGAAAGTTGGAGTAATTGGATGCGGGGGGATGGGAACAACACATTATCTTTCCTTAAAGGCCCTGGCAGAACAGAAAGGATTGGATGTAGCTGCATTGGCGGATTGCAGAAAAGAGTTTTTAGACAAAGCCGCCTCCTATTTTCCGGATGCAAAAACATATGAATTCGGTATGGATTTGATAGAAAAGGAAGAACTGGATGTAGTACATATTTGCCTTCCCAGCTATTTGCATGTGGACCATGCCATTGCGGCTATGGAAAAAGGCATGAACGTTTTAGTGGAAAAACCGGTCTGCTTGACAAGAGAGGATGGAGTGCGGATTCTGGAAGCGGAGAAAAGAACCGGGGTAAAGGTCATGGTTGGCCAGGTAGTTCGTTTTTTCGAGGAATATGCTTATGTGAGGCAGGCATATCTGGACAAGCGCTTCGGCAAATTAAAATCCATAGTGATGCAGCGGCTTAGCGGCGATGTGGCCTGGGGCTTTGAAGACTGGTTTCATGATGAACAAAAGAGCGGTTCCGTAGTATTGGATCTCCATGTACATGACGTGGATTTCTTAAGGTATATGCTGGGTGAACCCGATTCGTTCGATGTGTGTGCCACAGCGTTTGAGAGCGGAATGATCAACCAGGTGCTGACAACCTACCGGTTCGGTGAGGTGACAGCAACGGCAGAAGGCATTTGGGATATCTCCCCGGCATTAAAATTCCAGGCGAATTTCCGGGCGTGCTTCGAAAATGCGACAGTAGTTTTCAATAGTGCACAAACGCCGTCTCTCAAAGTATATAAAAAAGACGGAACAGTGGAAACTCCCGAATTGGCGCAGGAATATAACGCGACAAGCGATGTGGCCGGAATCAATGTTTCCAATCTGGGGCCGTATTTTACGGAAATTAAGTATTTCGTTGAGTGCATACAAGAGGGTAAGGAAATCGAAACGGCTCAGGTTTGTGAAGGTGTAAAATCTGTGGAACTGGCTTTGAGGGAATGGGAAGCAGCAAAAGAATATGTTCAAAATCTATGATGGAGTGCGGCAGGGTTCATAGATAAAAATTTAGATGATCGGATGAGAGGATAAGAAGAGTTTGATAAAAACTTTCTTATAAAAAAGGGGGATTAACAAAAAACCAGAAAAGAAGGAGGAAACATTATGACAAAGAAATCACTTGCAGTCCTGTTATCTGCAGCAATGATGGTATCTGTACTGGCCGGCTGCGGCGGCGCGGATAACAGTACAAGCGACAATTCGCAGACGCAGGAGGCTGCAAACACCGAAACAGCGGATGCGGCCGAAACCGCTGAACCGGAGGCAGACGGGGCGGAAGCAGGGGGCGACCAAATCGTTTTGAAAGTATTCGATGCTCATGCTTATGGTTTGGATGAATATGCAGAAATGGTAGAAGCTTTTGAAAAAGACCATCCTGGCGTAACCATTGAAGTGCAGCATGCAGCAAATGACTCCAACACCTTGCTCCAGTCCAGGGTAAATTCAGGAGATGTTCCGGATGTATTTGACGTAGAATCCGGTACGTCTGCAAAAGCATATTATGAATATGCATATGACTGGACAAATGATACAGATGTAACAGACCTGTTCAATGCAGATGCATTGGAAACAGGAAGGGATGATGATGGGAAGATTAAATCACTTCCTTGGACCTATGAAAACATGGGTATCCTTTACAACAAAGATTGCTTTGAAACAGCAGGCATTACAGAACTTCCCACCACAATAGATGAATTGGAAGAAGCTTGTAAGAAGCTGGAAGCAGCAGGTATTACCGCTTTCGCTATTCCGGCAAAAGAAACATGGGTACTTGGCCAGCTGGCAACCCATTTCATGATGGACAAATCCCTGGATGCAGGCGGTACAGCAGATGCATTGAAATCCGGAGAAAAACAATTTGCAGATCTTCCGAACTGGCAGAATCTGTTTAAGTTCTTAGACCTTTCCGTTACTTACGGCCCGGATAAGCCATTGGAAATCGATTGGGAAACTTCCGAAAACATGCTGGCAAATGGCGAAGCTGCCATGATCCATATGGGTGACTGGTGTCAGTCCACACTGGATTCCTTTAATCCTGATGCAAACCTGGCATTCCTTCCTTGCCCGGTAGGATCCAGCGCAGATGATTGTACATTATTATCCTCCTGTAACTGGACATATCTTGTAAATAAAGATTCCGAAAATCTTGAACTGGCAAAGGAATATCTTGTATATATCCTTACATCCGATATGGGCCAGTACTGGATGTGCGAAGGCGTAGGCAATGTTCCTGGCGTTAAGACAGACAAAGAAGTAGCCGGCAGACTGGCAAACGATGCGAAGACATATATCGCAGAACAGAAGACAAACGGCTGGATTCATACCATCGCCCCCACAAGCTATAACGAAACATGCGGGCCTTACTTACAGGCTTACATGCTGGGTGAAATGAGCGCGGACGAAGTGACACAGTTATTCCAGGAATTCTGGACAGCGCAATAATCGACAGGTGCAGTTCGCAGGAAAAATAATTAAATATGTTTAACTGTCAATGATGACACAGGAAATGGGGGTTGCAGAGATAGGATGAAACGTCCGGCCCCCATTTCTTTCTTCTTATGGAGGGTTAACATTACCTCGTGAAAAATACCGCCGGATAGATATGGGATGGCGGAAAACCGAATTTTCTCCCCAAAGTGTCAATGGGGATTTGGGGAAGGGAAATTGGGAAGGGGGCACGGAATTGAATAAAAAGAAATGGAAAGATTTTCTCTTATTTGCACTGTTTGTATTTCCGGCAGTGGCATTTGTATTGTTCGCAACGGATATTCCGTTTATGATGAATCTTTATTATTCTGTATTTGATTGGAATGGTATCGGGAAGTCGATGACATTCGTAGGCCTGGGGAATTTTGTAAAAATATTTACCAATGATACACTGTTTTGGAAGGGTGTCAGGTTTACACTTAAATTTGCCGTATTTTATGTAGTTATCGTTAATATAATTTCGCTTGTTGTGGCGCTGATTATGTCGAAAGAAAGAAAATCTTCCAGCATAGGGCGGGCCTTCTATTATATCCCTTATATTATCAGTCTGACGGCGATCAGCTTAATCTGGAAATTTATCTTCGGCGCAGGCTTCGAAGCGCTGTATAATATAACCGGCTGGGAATTTTTTAACTGGAGCTGGGTAGGTACACCGAAGCTGGCCTTCTGGGTTGTTGTCATAATGGCAGTATGGCAGAACGTAGGGTTTTATATGGTAAACTATATTGCTGGTATTATTGCCGTGCCGAAGGACTTGATAGAGGCGGCAAAAATTGATGGGGCCAATAGTTTTCAGGTTTTCTTAAAGATTACCGTTCCCATGATTATGCCGGCAGTTTCTATCTGTATGTTGACAGCCCTTACCTTTGCATTTAAACTTTTTGATATCATTATGGTATTTACCAAAGGCGGTCCGGCTAACTCTACCGTTTCGGTGGCATATAACATTTACAAAGAAGCTTTTGTGAATAATAAATATGGCCTGGCTACGGCCAAATCCTTGGTATTCGTGTTCTTCGTGCTGATTGTTACGGCAATCCAGCTTAAAGTGACTAAGAGCAGGGAGGTAGAGGCATGATGAAACAATTAAAAAAGATAAATATATTGGCTGTTATCGTTTTTGTTTGCTCTATTTTCTGGCTGATGCCGTTAATTTTAATTTTTATCAACTCCTTTAAGCCATATAACGATATGCTTCAGCATTTCCTGGCATTGCCTAAAAGCTGGAGTCTGGATATGTACGTAGAAACATGGACCAAGTTTGGCTTCCCGATGTTAATTAAAAATACCCTGCTTTATACTATTGTAACCGTTTTGGCCATCGCCCTTTTGGCTCCTATGGCAGCCTATAAGCTGGCCAGGACGAAGTCCAAGTTTAGCATTGTGTGTTTTGGGATTATTATTATGCCGATGATGGTACCTTTCCAGTCTTATATGATCACGTTGACCAGACTGGTGGCTAATCTGGATATGATTGGTACACGCAGGGGTTTGATTCTTGTAAATATCGGGCTGTGTATGCCGTTGGCGGTATATATGATTCATGGATTTGTAAAAAATGTACCGATAGAACTGGAAGAATGCGCCCGTATTGACGGTGCATCCCCGCTGCGGATATATTTTAATATTGTGCTCCCTCTGTTAAAGCCGATTTTGACCACAGTAGTGGTTTTGGATACGCTGGCAACATGGAACGATATTATTACGAACCAGCTGATTGTAGGCGGAAATGCAAAGGCAATGAATATCCAGAATGCCTTGTATATGCAGTTCTCGGCGCAGACTGCGGACTGGGAGCATGCCCTTCCTGGCATTGTAATGTCCATGATACCCAGCTTGGTATTCTTTGTAGCGATGCAGAAGCATATCGTAGGCGGAGTGACAGCAGGGGCAGTGAAGGGATAAAATTGGTAACGGTTCAGCCTTTCGGCTTCCCTGTTAAGGAATCCTGGCCTGACTGTTACTTTTTTTACCTATTATTGTAAAAATGCTTGCTTCTTACCTACCAAAGATAGTACAATATAAACATATCATCAAACGGAACTTACACGCATTACATATGAATAAATATGGTATATTGTCAAAAAGCATCCTTTAGCAGGGGGAAGGAGATGTTTCTATGGGAATTAGCAGCATAACATCAGCAAGCAGCATGTCCGTCATGCAAATGACTGGGGCAAATTCAAAAGTCCAAAAAAGCAAAAGCATTCAAAACGAAATTACAAATGCTCAGCAGCAGATAAGAAAGTTATCTTCACAGGAAGATCTGTCTGCTGCCGAAAAAGCAAATGAACGGAAGAAACTTCAGAAGGAAATATCCGGCCTAAATACGGAATTAAAGCAGCATCAGGACGAACTTAGCAGGTCACAAAGAAGAGAAATCCTAATGGCTAAGCCCCAGGAAGAAGAAAAGGAGCCGGAAAAAGAGGATAGATCAGAAGATAAAATACAATCAAAAGAGACATCCTCAGACACAACCGACAAAAAGAGTCTGCCCGCCGGCAAGCAGCAGGCGGCTCAGCCGGGAACTGTTATAAGCCAAAACAACGATGGCACCGTTATTTTCAAAGGGGCATTGAATCAGGATAAAAATCCGGCCATAGGCACTGAAAATAAACAGGCCGGCGAATCCAATGAAAAAGCCATTGATGAAAAAGAGGAAAAAAATGAAGACAATGGTATCATTGCTGATTCCAATCTGTCCAGTAAAAAGATGTATGCAATGACAGCTGCAGACTCGTCCTTGCAGCAGGCAGGCAGTCTGGGAACCATTATAGCCAAAACAAACGGCGGCATTGCGATTTTAAAGGGTGAAATAAAGCAGGATGAGAATCTCGGCGCTGATACGGAAAGAAAGCAGGCGGAACTGGAAAAAATGGAGAAGCAGGCACAGCGTGCAACGGCATTCCAATTTTCTATATTGGGAGATGCAAATAATGCTGTCCAGTCGGCAACGGAATCCGATGTATCCGCAAAGGCCGAAATACAGAATATTGCAAAGAATAATATTAGTTCTTTGAATTTATCACAGGAAGAGCAAACATTACAGCAGCAATTTAATGTTTCTATCAGGTAGCCAAAAGGGTGTCGCAAAATCAGCAAGATTGCGAATCTCCAAGCCGTGAAAATATTCAATAAGCTTACCGGCTTTGCAATTGGTTATAAAGATTAGGGAAAACAAACCCCCTAATTTTATAAATAAACATAGAAAGGGAAAACAAGACAATGAGGGAAGCAGTCAGAAAAAGGTTGGCTAAAGCAGCAAAAAAGGGGAAAAGAATTGTCATCGCTTCATTTGCAGGAGCGATAGCGTTAAGCAGCAACATTAGTTATGCACAGGAGATAGGGATTGAAGATGTTTTTGACGAACATTATTATGCGGATCAATACTCAGACCTTAAGAACGTATATGGTTATGCCAAAGCGCTTCTGCTGGATCATTTCATGAAGTTTGGAATCTCGGAAGGCAGGCAAATGAATGAATTAATAGATATCATCGAATATAGGGAAAAATATCCGGATCTTCAGGAGGCTTTCGGGGATGACTGGGATGCTTATATCGCACATTATTTTTCCTATGGAGCCTTTGAACACAGAGACAACGGCACAGACTTTGACCCTGTGGATTACCTTAACAGATACAGCGATTTGCAGGCAGTTTTCGGCACGGATATCATGGCGGCTTATAAGCATTACAAAGAATTCGGGCAGCAGGAAGGCCGTGAGGGAAGAAGCGAAGCTACGGTAAAGGCCGAAAAAGAAGCAGCAGCAAGAGCCCAGGAAGTGGTGGCAAAGGAAAAAGAAACAACATCAAAGGTTGAAGAAAATACGGGGAACAGCGGCCCTGCAGAGCCGGATAAAGGAAGCTTTGCGATTCAGAGCGTGGAAGTTATAGGCGATGGACACATCCGGGTTACTTTGAATCAGAAGACGGAACAGCCCCTCGCACTGGAAGCGTTCAGTATTATATGCAACAGCGGCGGTTCCGATATGACCATACTGTCCGGATCCACAAAGGATAATATGGTCTATGACTTGTCGACTACCTATTACAGAGACCAGGAATACGATATACAGATTACCCTTCCCGATGGAACATGCATTTCAAAAGTCTTTACCTATAGGACTGATTGTGCACAGATTGAAGCTATTAGCGCTGCCCGCACTAGTGCCGGCGAGGCCCTGGTTACCTATATTTCAGACCAGCCTGGTTATTTCTACTATATTTTAAAAGAAGGCGGGCAGGGTTCGGCACGCGCGGTTTCCATGGACTCAAATGAAGTAACGGAATCGGAAATTATGGGCAATGGCGTTAAGGTGGAGATGAAACAGCATGAAAATAGCTTTATTGTTTCCGGCCTAAGTGAGGGCATGCCATATACCATGTATTATGTGGCTGTCAATACAGAGGGAAAATCAACGTTGGTGAAAAGCCTTCCCATTGAAGGAGAAATCTATGAAGATAATACAACTGCAATCCAAAGGGCTGAGGCATTCGCTGAGGAACTGGAAAATGGCGAATTCCTGTATGGCTTTGAGATAGAACTGGAAAGCGCCACTTCAGAAACCCTGGTCCTGGAACAGTTTGACATAAGCTGTCCGTCAGGCTCGACAACGCTTGGAGAGGTAAGGACTTCGGATAATAGGATTTACCGTGTGTATATGCAATACGGCAGCATCCCTTACAAGAATAATACTTATACGATTCTGATTAACATGAAGGACGGCACACAATTAAAAGGTTCATGCTACCTTGACCTGCAGGCGCCCAGGGTCGATATAAGAAGCATTACGTGGAAAGATGCGGAAACAATAGAGGTTGTTGTCAATTCGGATGAAGCAGGAACACTTTATTATGCAATCCAGGATGTGGTAGAAGGCGAAGGCACCACTGCCCCCAAGGACCCTGCACAGATTTATGCCCAGGGCATGAAGGCTTCCATAGGATATGGCTTGAATTATATAACAGTCACGGGTGCAACGGCGGGCCAATGGTTCTGCTGTGCATCGGAGGATGCGAGGGGCAACAGGGAGAGTTTCTACAGCTATAAGCAGATTCCTGAATATACCGCTCCTGATCCGGGGCCGGATGATTCGGCGCAGCCGGAAATTACAGGCCTGACAGTTCTCAAGGCTTCAGACGGTGCAGCGCTTAAGGTAGTGTTTAACCAAACCATGTATGAGCGCTATGACAATAGCCTGACTCAAATCAGCGGAATTGACAAAAAGCTGGCATTTAATACGGTATATGGTTCCGAAGGCGACTTGGTGGATAATGTACTGACTCTTACAATAATGGATCCGACAATTTCCATACCCGCGGGAAGCCATACCCTGACTATTATATTATATGACGGAACAACCTTAACATTTGATTTCACAGTGTAGTGTACCACCCGGCTGACGTATGTGCAGACTCTCAGCCAGGCAAGGGGCTGTTGCAAAAAGGAGACTTCAAACAACAGCCCCTCTTCTTTCTTTTACTCCTTTCCAGGGCTGATTATACTTCTTTAGGTTGCTTAATATCTCTCTTTTTATGTACAAAAAAGAGAGAAGTCCGGTTCATTTCATACACTTCATCACAAAGCATTTCAATATCCTCTTTATTATGGCTGGCCAAAAGTATCAATTTTCCCATATTTTTTTGGTTTAAAAAAAACTTTCTCATCTCCACAACCCCGTCTTTGTCAAGGCCATTCATCGGTTCATCCAAAATCAGTATTTTCTGGTCTTCCATGGTCGCCTGTGCAATCGCCAGGCGCTGACGCATACCCAATGAATAGTTACAGACCTTTTTCTTTGCACAGGGGTCCAGCCCAACCTTCCGCATGGCATCATAAATTGCCACCTTATCCTTTTTATTCGATATCCGGTACAGATATTCCAGGTTGCGGTAGCCTGATAAATTGCGGATATATCCAGGTTCCTCGATGATAATTCCCGCATTCTTCAGCATATCCAGTTCCTTTCCCATCACTTTTCCATTTACTGATATGCTTCCGGAATCCACATGAAGAAATCCACAAATACACTTAAACAATACGGTTTTCCCGGAACCGTTATAACCAACTATCCCATATATTTTTCCACTTCTGCAGGTCATATTTACATCATTCAATACCTGAATCCCCTTAAATGACTTACTTACATTTTTAATCTTTATCACATACTGTTCCATTGGCTATCTCCCTACTCTTCTTTATACCATTGAAATTCTGTCCTTTTAATTTTTATGCATATTAGGCCGGCACAAGCTGTAATTCCAGCTATTAATACTGCCAGCATATAGGAAACCGATGGCTGCATAAAACTGTCATGCAATTTCATTCCAATCTGCGTTACCCGCATCCAATTTACCGGTGCAAACATTGCACTCCATCTTCTTAACAATGGATGGATATTCTCAACCAGGTAAATCATAATCACCATAAGAAATGCCAGAGTGACCGCAACATTTCTATTTATGTACAGGCTGACCGTAAACATAAAAAGACCGATAAAGGAAATCACCAAAGTGCCAATCAAGACCGTCAGCCCAAGCAATTCCAGCGGCGAAAACATCTGCATCGTTTCATAGGAGAAAGCAAATAAAAACCGATATGTCTCCGCACCCCCTGTTAATGCCAAGGTATGATACAGCTTTCCCCAATCCAGCGTATACTCGCACGTTCCAACCAGTAAAAGCATACTAAAAGCTATATTTGCAGCCATGAGTAAAAATGCCTGCGCAAGAATTGCGCTAATCTGTCCTGCTGCCCACATCATCCTTCCTGTGCGGATTACCTGATACATATTCTTATTCTGCATAAATGGAACGTCTGAAAAATAGTAAACAATCCCAACCATAAATATCAGCAAAAAGAAAATATTGGATAAAAGAAATGGAAATGCCCATAGCGCCGCCCCACAGCCCATATCTTTTGAAACACGTATAACAGGACGCATATACAGATACAAGGTAAATCCGTGCAGCAATATCAAGGAATAAGTCCTGGAACTAAATATCCGCTCTATAAGTGTCTGCCGGAAAAAGCGAACATATAACATTCTATTTACATCCTCCTTTTCAGCTGCCGCATGCCTGCAAGGCCAAAGAGCAGCCATGCCGCTCCCCCTGCCCCAAGCGCCCATGTAAACATTTTTATATCGCTGTTCCATATATTATATCTGGCATCAAAAATAACATGGGGATCAAATGCCGCTATTCTTCGGAAATTGTCTGCACCGAATTCCGTCAATATTTGGTAAAGCAAAACCGGTACGGAATATACAAGCAGTTTATTTGGTAAAAAAAGTGAACAAAATGCTGCTGCCATTGACAGAATGCCAGCCAAAATCCCCCACTGTATTCCATAAAGTAAAAACCATAGCAGATAGTGCCCATGCGCCAGGAAATAACGATAGCCGCCAAACTGCAATATATATTCTCCAATTCCTTCATCCACCCACGGCAAACCTGCTGCACAGCATATGCCAAAGCAGGCGATACCGAACCCCATTGCCAGCACAGAAGATATAAAGATCACAAGCATTTTGGAAAAAACATAACTTTTCAGGTTTCCACGAATTATCAGATATTTTGCATAATTATATTCCAGTTCATCTGTAAAAGCGGTTGCATATGGAATGGCCGCCAATGAAAAGGCTATCAGAAAACCGGCATCGTAGGATGACAGCAATACAGCCGCTAAAGCAGAATCTCCCATATTCCCCATTCCATCATTTGCCGACAAAAACAAGATTATAGCAATCCCCGGAACAGAAAAGTAAAATTCTTTTTTACAGAACACGCGGCCAAATTCTATTCTAACATATGCCTGTCGTTTTTTCACTAAATAAACACCTCCATACCGTCTGTAGCATCCACAAACATATATTGCGTATATACATATTCCTCACCAGTGTCGCTGTCTGTTCCTGTTTCCTGCACCTCAAACAGCCATACAATCTTTACATCATATGTACTGTCTGCCGATTTTACCGGCATCTTATATAATTCTGCCCGTTTCACTGTATAAGAAGGCCCCACAATATCTCCGTATTTCTTTGACACGGTTTTAACGATCGTATCAATATCCAGCAATTTCACGCTTTCCCCCGCCTCGGAAAAAGAATATAACCGTGAGATTTCCAGCCTTTCTATTCCATTTGCAGAATATAATACCTGGATGGGGCGATTACCCTCTTCGTCTTCCGGGAAATCCTGACTGCCAAAATATATGGGGAGCCCCTCCTGTAGTTGGACTGCTGTATAAAAATAGCAGTCATCTTCCACTCCCCAGGAAATGCCCTGCGTGTTTAAGGCTTCACCCGTTTTATCAAGCATCATAAATTCTTTCGCCATGGTTTCATGGTCTAATGCATAATAATCATATGCGGCATTTTCAAGTTCATATCCTGCATCGCGGATGCTCTTTATCACATTTTCAAATAGCATTTGGGGGTCTCCGACTTCCAATGCAATGTCTTTTGCATAGAGTTCCGCATTATAATACGAATACAGACGAAATGCTCCACTGGTCTTCTCAAATACCGGCGTATGGCTATAGGTTAAATTTGTGCTCACATTCAAAAAGGTATCGTCATCATAATCAGCCCTATAACATGGAAATTCGGTACCGTCCTCTCCTGATCCTGTTTCATTCTTCTCCTCCACTATCGTTTTTCCCTCGGCGAACACTGCTTTGGCTTTTTCTATATCCGGCCGTTGAAGTGTCGCTGACATTCTGTGCAGATTCCCTATGTCTGCTTCCTTAGAAATCCGTATATCCATATCAAATGACACCCCATTTATGGTGTCTTCAAATCTTTCTGGAAATTCCTGTTTGAGGGCAGTATTTTCTGCCTGTGCCATATCCTCTGACCCTATTTCGCTTTTCATCTCTGTTACGGCCTCGGGCTGTTCCTTTGCACATCCTGCACAAACCAGGCATGATAATGCTGCCATCAAAATAATACTTTTCTTTACTTTCATAATTTTTATCCTTCCTTTCTGCACGGCTTTTGTGCCCCGGCATTTCCGGGACTATAAGCATAGCATTACTCCATCTTTTTGTATTTTATTTGTAGAGTATAGTATAGCCCAATGCAAAATGGTTTGTTCTGTCCGTAAACTTCTCGTTTTATGTCCGCGAATTTCTATTATGATTTGGATGTCAAAAGCCCTGGCTGTGACGCAGTTTCCTATAAGGTAAAAAAAGAAGCCATCTAATATATGGCTTCTCGTTTCACATATTTCATTAGAAAAACAGCATGACTGTTATTTTGAATTCCGTTTCGCTAAATTGGTATCTCATTGTTCCGTTATACTTTTCCAAAGCGGCCTTTACGCTCTGCATCCCCCAACCGTGCCTTTCCTTATCCTCTTTCGCCGTAATCAGCCTGCCTGTCTTTTCATCAATCAAAGGCTGTCTGGAAATCGTATTGGAAATCCGGATCACGATAAACTGATGTACGCGGCATATTTTTAGGCAGATCTCTGCATTTTCCATGTCTTTGCTTCCATCGATCGCATTATCCATCAAATTTCCCAGTATTGTACATATATCAGTTGTCCGGATATCTGTATTTGACGGAAACTCTACATCCATGCTTACCTTTATTCCAAGCTGCTCTGCTTTTTGCTTTTTACTGCTGAGAATCACATCAATGATATCATTCCCCGTAAAACTCTTCAACATCAGTTCCTTCATCGGTTCACTGATCTGGCTGATATATGTTCTTGCCTCATCTAACCGTTCAGAAACAATCATCTGATAAAGGATGTCTAAATGATTGTTTAGATCATGATATAGCCTTGCATTGCTTTCATACAGTTTACTTACCATCTGATAGTTTTCCCGCAGCAGTTCATTTTGCATTTCCGCTATCTTATTCCGCATTTTTTCATTTCGATTTTCCAGTTCACTATAGACTATATATATTCCCAGGCCGCAAAGAACTACTGTCAACCCCCAGATACTGGACAACTCCACCGAAAAAACGCTCTGTGAACGTTCTCTATAATATAAAAATCCCAAAAATGCAATCCCTGTTATCAATAGTATACTTCTTTCATAATTACTTCTTATAACCGGAATCAGCCATTTTCTCAATAAAACTACAAAGGCGATCATAACAGCTTTTGCCAGAATAACCAGCCCTATTCTTTGCAAAGAAAATGTCATTATCGTATCGCCATTTATATTCCATCGGTTTCCAAGAGAGAGATACAGGCTGCTTACCAGCATGTCTGTGCTGCAAAAGCAAAATGTGTAAAACAAGGATAATGACAAAAGCTTGATATATCCCACCCTGTATAGAGCCCGCGCTACTATACTGCTTACAAGTACAAGCTGCAAAAGCGTAAATGTTAAATAAAGTGATATATTATTGATGACCAATACCCAAGTAGCCATACCCACTACAAAGATACAGTCCCAATGTATGCCTGTACTTCTTCGCTGATCTTTAAACGCTTCCCAAAACAGCCAAAACATTAATCCCACTTCTGTCAGACAGGCCAACCATTCAATAAACTCAGATAAAAGTATCATACATACTCACTCCAGTATATTGTCATCCGGTTTTTTACTTCTTCCATCCTTGTATGACTCGCATGAAGGCACACGCCGTTGCTCAGCCAAATCTCATCTTTCCGAATTCCTGTAATCTGTGCAAGATTAACAATACTTCCTCGTTCCACAAAGACAAAGTCTTCCGAATGAAGTTCCTTATATACATCCGAAAGACTCTTTCTTACTTTTTTCACACTGCCATCCGTACAGATGATCATTGCATTTTTTCCGTCTTTCTGAATATATATGATCTGTTTATGCATAATTTTTTCTATTTTTGTCGCCGTCTGTATCAGGTAACTCCTATTGGCCTGGCTCTGTATCCGTTTTAATACATCATCCAAAGCCCTCGGCAGTTTTTCATCAAGGCTGCTTTTGGGAATATACCGAAATATATCCAGTTCATAAGCATCTACGGCATATTTCAAATATGCCGTTACAAATATAATGATCGCATCCGGCAGGCAATTCCTTATCTGTTCCGCGAGCTTCATCCCATCCGTATCAGGCATCTCAATATCACTCAACACTATATCAAAGTATTTTCCTTCCTGAAGGTCATACTTTAACAGGTCACTGCGGTCATATGTTTCCACCATCGCCATGATATTATTTTCCTTTAAATATTTCTGCACTTTTTCCTTGATGTCCGCAAGCAGGGAACCGTTATCTTCACATACTGCTACATGCAGCATTCTTACCCACCCCTATCTGAATCTTTTTCTTCCATGATATGATTGCTCTCTTTTTTCCAAATAATATTATTTCCGATAATCCAGTCATTGTCAATACTTTAGCAAAGGGGGGATGATGTTAAGTAACAGTTCAGCCCAAGACTTTGCACTTGCTGCAAAGTCCGTACGAGCACGTCAATTTGGCCGAGAAAGAATCTGACCCTCGCCGAAGGCGATTTGGAATGGGCAGATTCCGTAACAGGGAA
>BLLT01000091.1 GCA_011958945.1 Lachnospiraceae bacterium
GTAACAGTTCAGCCTTTCGGCTTCCTTGTTACGGAATCCGGCCATTTCGAATTTTGCCTGCGGCAAAAAGGCTGGATTCTTTGTTGCATCTACACATTCGCATGGGCTGAACTGTTACCAACCTGCCGCAGCTGCTACGAAATTTTCTTTACAAGAGAGGGAAAAATGGGTATAATTACAAACGGGTTCAAATGTTTTATCCATGCATTTTTGAAAGTTTCTTCATCGAAATCATGAAGTATTTCATGGGAACTATATTTAGATAGCAAAATGTGAAAAAGGAGAAGAGGAAAATGAGCAAGAAACCAACAGTATTAATGATTCTGGACGGCTATGGCCTGAATGAGAGAAAAGACGGCAATGCGGTGGCGGAAGCGGCAACACCGGTTATGGATGGCTTGATGAAGGAATATCCTTTTGTAGCGGGAAATGCCAGCGGAATGGCTGTAGGGCTTCCGGAAGGCCAGATGGGGAATTCTGAAGTAGGGCATCTGAACATGGGCGCCGGACGTATTGTATATCAGGAACTGACGAGGATTACTAAAGAGATTCAGGACGGAACTTTTTTTGAAAATCCGGCATTAATGGATGCGGTGAACAATTGTAAAGCCAATAATTCCGCCCTTCATATGTTTGGGCTGGTGTCCGATGGCGGTGTACACAGCCATAACACACATATTTATGGTATTTTGGAATTGGCCAAAAGAAACGGCCTGTCCAAAGTATATGCGCACTGTTTCCTGGATGGGAGGGATACTCCTCCGGAAAGCGGAAAAGGCTATGTAGAGGAACTGGAAGCGAAGATGAAAGAAATCGGCGTAGGCGAAGTGGCATCCGTTATGGGCCGCTACTATGCGATGGACAGGGATAACAATTATGACAGGGTAAAACTGGCCTATGATGCCTTGACGAAGGGGGAAGGGCTGACCGCAGCAGGGGGGCCGGCTGCCATTGGGGAGTCCTATGAAAGAGGGGAAACGGATGAATTTGTAAAACCTACGGTGGTGGTGAAAGATGGAGCGCCGGTGGCTACGATTCAGGATAAAGATTCGGTAATTTTCTTCAATTTCAGGCCTGACAGGGCAAGGGAAATTACGAGATGCTTCTGTAATGACGAATTCACCGCTTTTGACAGGGGGAAAAGGCTGGATTTGACTTATGTCTGCTTCTCCGATTATGACCCTACCATTCCCAATAAAGAAGTGGCTTTCCATAAGATTACTGTGGAGAATACTTTTGGCGAATGGCTGGCCGCAAACCATATGACCCAGGCAAGGATTGCAGAGACGGAAAAATATGCCCATGTTACATTCTTCTTTAATGGCGGTGTGGAAGAGCCCAACGAAGGGGAAGACAGGATTTTAGTGAACTCTCCGAAAGATGTGGCAACTTATGATTTGAAGCCGCAGATGAGCGCATACGAGGTATGCGATAAATTGGTAGAGGCTATTAAATCCGGCAAATATGATGTGATTATCATTAATTTTGCAAACCCGGATATGGTTGGGCATACCGGAGTGGAAGCAGCTGCGATTAAAGCAGTGGAAGCGGTAGATGAATGTGTAGGCAAGGCAGTGGAAGCGGTTAAAGAGGTGGACGGAACGATGTTTATCTGTGCCGACCACGGAAATGCGGAGCAGCTGGTGGACTATGAAACCGGGGAGCCTTTCACAGCCCATACTACCAATCCGGTACCGTTCATTCTTGTAAATTATGATACGGATTATACTTTAAGGGAAGGCGGCTGCCTGGCAGATATCATCCCTACTATGATTGAAATCATGGGAATGGAGCAGCCGAAGGAAATGACAGGGAAATCCCTGCTGGTAAAGAAATAAAAACAAATCTATAGAAAATAATGTAACGGTTCAGCCCAGGATATTGTATTGCAAAATCCTGGGCTGAACTGCGTCATCCCCAATTTATAGGGTCTATACGGATTTCTAAATCTGTTCCAAAGTCTTCAGCCGCAGCTTCCGCATATTTTAAAAATATTTTGGAAAGCAATTGACATATCCGTTGAAACAATGTATATTATGTGTATTAGTTGTGATAGTACAGTATATACTATAAACTGAAAGAAAGGAGTGCCTATGATAATTCTGGACTATAAAGACACCAGGCCTATCTATGAGCAGATCGTGGAGAAATTTAAACTGCTCATATTAAAAGGAGTCATACAAAAAGATGAACAGATGCCATCGGTGAGAAGCCTGGCGGTGGAACTTTCCATCAATCCCAATACGATTCAGAAGGCGTATGCGGAACTGGAACGGCAAGGATATATTTATACAGTGAAAGGCAGAGGAAATTTTATTTCGGATAATAAAAACCTTTTAGACGAAAGGAAAGAAGAATTGAAAAATAGAATGATTTTCCTTTATAAAGAAGGGCTGGAACTGGGCATGAAAAAAGCGGATTTTATAGAATGTCTTCAAGGTATGGAAGAATGACTATTGAGGATGAATCCCCAAAAACAGCGGAACAGTTACAGCGCGGAGGGAGAGCCTACCGTAACAGAAAGGAAGGGATAAGAGGATGATTGAAATAAAAAATATCAGTAAATCCTTTGCAGACATATTGGCAGTGGACCGGGTCAGCGTAAATATGAAAGAAGACACGGTATTCGGCCTTATCGGCACAAACGGGGCAGGGAAAAGCACGGTGCTTAGGATGGTGGCAGGGGTTTTAAAGGCAGATGAGGGAAGCATAACGGTGGATGGGCTTCCGGTATTCGACAATGTGGAGGCCAAGAAAAAAATATTTTTCATATCGGATGAACCCTATTTTTTTGCAAATAGCAATGCGGCGGAGATGGAAAAATATTTTTCCACAGTATACGAAGAATTCAGGAAAGATGATTACTATCGGTATCTGGACAGCTTTGGCTTGGATAAAAAACGGAAAATCAATACGTTTTCCAAGGGGATGAAAAAACAGCTGGCTCTTTTATGCGGTATTTGCTCGGGAACGAGATACCTTTTGTGCGATGAAACCTTCGATGGCTTAGACCCGGTAATGCGCCAGGGGATAAAAAGTATTTTTGCCAAGGAAATGGAGGGGCGGGGGCTTACGCCTATTATCGCTTCACACAACTTAAGGGAATTAGAAGATATTTGCGACCATATAGGGCTTTTGCATAAGGGGGGTGTACTCCTTTCCAAGGAATTGGAAGACATGAAATGCAATATCCAAAAGGTGCAGTGTGTTTTTTCCACGAAAGAAGATATGCATAAGGGCATGGACGGGATTGAAATTATCAAAAAGGAAGAGAGAGGCTCTTTGCACACGTTGACAGTGAGGGGGACAAGGGAAGAAATCGTGGGCCATTTTGCTACGGTAGATACCATATTCTTTGAAGCTTTGCCCCTTTCTTTGGAAGAAATATTTATCAGCGAAACGGAGGTGGTTGGATATGACATCAAGAAACTCATTTTGGGCTAGTCTGAAAGAGAACAATAAGCGGAGGATATGGATTTGGATTGTATCGGGCCTGCTTTGGTTTGTTTATTACCCGGTCAGTATGGCCATGCTGATGGGGAGGAAAATAGAACATAACCATATGGATAATCTGACTGGAGAGGCGGCTAAGCTGAGACTTACGGAAGAAGTCGGGGAGTGGCTGGAGGTGGGCAATGGCATAACCGGAATTTTGGTGGCATGTATGGCTATTGTCTGCGCTATACAGGGATTCTCTTATCTGTACAGCAGGAAAAAGGTGGATATGTATCATAGCGTTCCGGTAAAAAAATCCCATAGATTTGCAGTCATCTTTACGAACGGCGTGCTGATATATTTTATCCCTTATCTGGTGAATCTGGTGTTGGCCGTACTGGTGGCAGGGGTAAGCGGTGGTATGAACGGAACTATCCTGGGGCAGGCTGCGATTGCTGCTCTGATGCATTTGGCGTTTTATCTGGGTATTTTTGCACTGGCCACAGTGGCCGTCATGATGACCGGAAACCTCATTATCACCATATTTGCTACGGTGATTTTCCTGGGGTATGAACTGGCCATTAAACTGTTGTTGGAAACTCTGGAGATGAGATTTTTTTCCTATTATTCCACCTATTCCGCCGACACTGCCGTATATTCATCTCCCATCTACTATTTTGGCAAGGCAGCGTTTACGATAAGTTATATGGGAGAAAAGATAGGTTCTGGCTTTGGGGATGCATTTCCTTATGTGCTGGCGGGTTTTATGCTGGCGGTAATTTTTACCTGCATCGCGTATTATTGCTATAGGAAAAGGCCGGCAGAAGCGGCAGGAAAAGCGATGGCTTTTGATAAGACAAAAGCTCCCATTAAACTGCTGCTTACCATTCCTTTCGCCTTGGGAGTGGCTTTGGCTGTGAATAGTATTGTAGTGTCTGGCGCAGCCTTTGTTATCTTCGGTGCAGGGCTGGCGGTGATAGTGGGCAATTGTGTGATTGAGGTCATTTATGAAGCGGATATTAAAGCAGCTTTCCGCAAAAAATACCAGATTTTGATTTCAGGGGGCTGCGTGGCAGCAATTGCAAGTATTTTCATTTTTGATCTGACAGGCTATGATGCCTGGATACCATCCCCGGAAAAATTGCAGGATGCGGTATTTTTACTTCCCAATGCTTATAACGGGCAATCCTACATGGATGAGAATCTACAGCGTGTTAGTATAGAGGAATATGCCCTGTCCAAACCAGGGGTGACGGATATCGAAGCGATTTGTGAACTGTCCGCAAGGAAAGCGGTGGAAGGCGAAGACGGAAATTCTGCTTATATTTGGGTGGATGTGGCATACCGGATGAAAAGCGGGAAAGTGGTATGGAGAAGCTTTCCGGTAAGCATCGAGGAAGATGAATTGTTAGATAGGATAACCGGAAGCGAAGAATATAAGAAGACGATATATCAGGCGTATGACGATACGGCTTATGAGCGGATGGCAGGGCAGGAAGTGGAGGAAGTTATTTATACCAATGGTTTCCGTGTAGTCAATTTATCGCCGGAGGAAGTCCAAACGATTCGGGAATTGTGGAAGAAGGATATGGAAAATATGAGTTATACCGATTTCAGGGATGAGTTCAAATGCGGGGTGATAGATATAGAATGGAAGGTAAGATGGATGAACAATTCTTATTATATCGACAATACGTCATTTGATGTGTATCCTTCCAATACGAATTTGCGGAAATATCTGGAGGAAAAGGGGATTGGTACGGAAAACTATGTGGATATAGAACAAATCGCCAGCATTACGGTGACAAACCACCATATGGAGGAGGAACAAAGGCTGTATGAGGAAAGAAGGAATGAGATGGGGGACGCGGAAGCGCAGCTGTCTGTGGATCGGGAGGATTTATCGGTGACAAAGGTATTTACCGAAGAAGAACAGATAAAAGAACTGGTAAATGCCATGTATCCTTCCAGGATGAATACATGGTGGAAACGGTCGGGAACGTTTTCCAATGATTACGAGGTGGAGATTCAGTATAAAAACGGGGAAGCAGACAGTTCTGTTTACCGCGGTTCAACCAATGCCAGGCTGATTGCGGATCGGATTCCTGACTGGCTGGAAAAGGAAACCGCGTATCAATGAAGAGAAGACGGCACCTTTATCTATTTCACCGGCTGCGGGATTGTGGTGCAGAAGGTGGTGAAGTGAGGGGCTATGCAATTGGAATAAAATGGAATAAATAGAAGCATTATTTGGAGTTGGCCGTCTGGCCAACTCTTTTTGCGGAAGCAAGCTGCTATGCGGCGCACAGGGAACTGTTTTTCTGATTATTTTACTTAGATTTCATAATATCGAATGAATTTAAAAAATAAGGAAATAAATATAAATGTAAAAATAGGATGGTTCGGACATGATGGTATGTCTGATTAAAATTTCCGGGTTTGTGCAGCGCTGCATCCGCAGGCCTGGAAGTCAAACGTTTACATCTTAATAGAATAGAAAGCAGCGCAGAAATGAGGAGAAGGATGAATTTGTATTTAAAGATTACGGATGTCCGCGGCAGGGAAATACTGGATTCCAGGGGGAATCCTACGGTGGAAGCGGAAGTGATTGTGGAAGGAAGCATCATAGGGCGTGCAGCAGTGCCCTCGGGAGCCAGTACCGGGCGGTTCGAAGCGGTGGAATTAAGGGATGGAGAAACCAGATACTTCGGACTGGGCGTCAAAAATGCGGTAAAAAATATCAATACCAAGCTGAAAGATGCCTTGGTAGGGAAAAATGTCTTGGATCAGGGGCTGATAGACCGGATACTAATAGAGACAGACGGTACGGACAATAAGGGAAATGTAGGGGCAAACGCTACACTGGGCGTCTCCATGGCATGCGCCAGGGCAGCGGCGGAAGCATTGGAAATGCCGTTATACCGCTATTTGGGCGGTGCCCATACCAGACTGCTGCCCGTTCCCATGATGAATATTTTAAATGGAGGGAAACACGCGGCCAATACGGTGGATTTCCAGGAATTTATGATTATGCCCGTGCAGGCGGAAAGCTTTGCGGATGGGCTGCGGATTTGTGCGGAAATTTATCATAACCTGAAAAAGATATTAAATGACAGGGGGCTGTCTACCGGAGTGGGGGATGAAGGCGGGTTTGCGCCGGATTTGCCCGATGCGGCAGCAGTACTGTCATTGATTGTGGAAGCCATTGAAACGAGCAAATATATTCCGGGACAGGATATTAAAATCGCATTGGATGTGGCCAGCAGCGAATTGTATAATGAAAAAACGGGAATGTACCATTTCCCTGGGGAGAGCAAGCTGACAGGGAGCGAAGTGGTGAGGGATACGGCGGAAATGATTTCCTACTATGAGGAACTTATTGAGAAGTTCCCTGTACTCTCCATTGAGGATGGCCTTGCCGAGGATGACTGGGACGGCTGGAAGGAGATGACGAAACGGCTGGGGAATAAGATACAGCTGGTGGGGGATGACTTGTTCGTAACCAATACAAAGCGTCTGGATGCAGGAATTAAGCTGGAAGTGGCCAATGCGATTCTGGTGAAAGTAAACCAGATCGGTACGGTGTCAGAAGCCATGGAGGCCATAGAAATGGCCCATAAGAACGGCTACCGGGCGGTAATCTCTCATAGATCAGGGGAAACGGAGGATACCTTTATTGCGGATTTGGCCGTGGCAGTAAATGCCGGCCAGATAAAAACGGGGGCGCCGTGCCGCTCAGACAGGATAGCCAAGTATAACCAGCTGCTGCGTATTGAAGAGGAACTGGGGGAAGTAGGGGCTTATAAGGAGCCGTTTAATAAGATTTAAGGTATTTGGCTGGCGGCGTGTTTTCCTGCAGAATCCGGTTTGCCCGAGATTCCGCCGGAAAACACGCCGTCAGTTATGCTGCCCGTAAAATTCATTTGTTACTGTTCACTCCGTTCCAGTAACAGGCAAAAATCCATGCAAAATTTGCTTTGTGAACAGTAACATTCATTTCCGTGATTTCCGTGAGTTTGAGACGGCATCTATTGACGCCGGTAAGAATCAAAGTTATACTGTAGCATAAGGAAAACATAACAAATGTGCCCCTGGACTTTTCCTATCTGATTTTTAGCGGTGAAAGGCCAGGAACACCTTTAGTGCTACAGGAGACGAAAAAACATGAAAAAAATATTAGTAGTCATAGACATGCAGAATGATTTTATCGACGGTGCGCTGGGAACGGCAGAAGCCGTTGGGATTGTGGATAAGGTAGTAAAAAAAATCCGGAACTATCCTGCGGACTGTATTTATGCCACCAGGGATACCCATGGGGAAGATTACCTGGAAACCTGGGAGGGCAGATATCTTCCCGTAAAACATTGTATAAAAGGCACAATGGGATGGGAAATCCGCAAAGAAGTGGCGCAGACAATGCCCCAGGCATTAGTAATCGATAAACCGACCTTCGGATCAGAAGAACTGGTACAAAGGCTGCTGGAAGAAAGCAAAGGGGAAGAGATAGAAATTGAATTAGTGGGGCTATGTACCGACATATGTGTAGTGACGAATGCATTGCTTTTGAAAACCAAATTACCGGAGACAAAGATCAAGGTGGATGCCGCCTGTTGTGCCGGGGTGACGCCGGAAAGCCATGAGGCGGCGCTTCTGACTATGAAGATGTGCCAGGTGGAAGTGGTTTAAAATAAATACGATAGGAAGAAAAAGATGGTAAATTTATTAATCAAACCGGCATCCGGCCTGTGCAACATGGAGTGCGAATATTGCTTTTATTGCGATGAGACGGAGAAAAGAAAACAGGCATCCTATGGCCTGATGTCGATAGAAACGGCAGAAAATGTGCTTCGAAAAGGAATTTTATATGCAAAAAACAGCTGTACAGTAGCATTTCAGGGCGGCGAGCCCACCCTGTGCGGGCTGGATTTTTTCAAGCACATTATTTCTTTTGCAAAGCAATATAAAAAACCGGGGGTACGGCTGGACTTTGCCCTGCAGACCAATGGGTATGGGATAGATGAAGAGTGGTGCCGTTTTTTGCACGATAATCATTTTCTGGTAGGGCTTTCCGTGGATGGGCTGGAAGAAATCCACAATGAATACCGCCATAACCACCAGGGGCAGGGAACTTATCGGCGCATCCTGGAAACGGCGGCAATGTTCGATAAATATCAGGTGGAATACAATATATTAACGGTAGTACATAAAGATGTGGCGGAGAACATCCGTGAAATCTATAAAGATTACCAAAGAAAAGGATGGAATTATCTGCAGTTTATCACTTGCCTGGACCCTTTGGGGGAAAAGAGGGGGCAGGAAAGATATTCCCTTTTACCCGAAGCTTACGGACGATTTTTGACGGAACTGTTCCGGCTGTGGTATAAGGATTGGAAAAGGAACAGACAGCCTTTTATCCGCCAGTTTGAAAATTATATCGGTATTTTGGCCGGATATCAGCCGGAGTCCTGTGAACAGCGGGGAATATGCGGGATTCAGAATGTGGTGGAAGCGGATGGGAGCGTATACACCTGTGATTTTTATGTGCTGGATGAATTCTGCCTGGGGAATTTAAATAAGGACTCCATGGCGGATATCCAGAAGAAGAGAGAAGAGATTGGATTTATCGACCGGTCCAGGAATCACTCCAAAGAATGCCGGGAATGTAGGTGGTTTGCCCTTTGCAGAGGCGGATGCTACAGAAGTCGGGAAGGGGAAAAGGATAATTATTTTTGTGCCGGATACCAGTATTTTTTTGAAAATTGTTATTCTCAGTTAGAAGAGATTGCTAAATTTCACCAAAACACTTGAAAACCGCTCACAACTGTGGTAGACTAAGATTTACATGTACTAGGAGGTGTAAAAAATGCAGGCTTTGAGGACAATATTACTGATAGTATTTATCATAATTTGCATAGCGTTAGTTATATTGGTATTGATGCAGGAAGGGAAATCAGCAGGTTTAGGGGCAATCAGCGGCGCGGCGGAGAGTTATTGGGGAAAGAACAAAGGCCGTTCCATGGAAGGTGCTTTAGTGAAAATCACCAAGTTTCTGGCAGTTGGTTTCATTGCTTTAGCAATTGTTTTAAACCTGAATGTTTTCTAAGGAAGGAATACAAAAGCGCTCTTGCAAACATCAAGGGCGCTTTTTGCATGTAACGGGTGGTTTGTAGCGCAGAAATGGGGAAAATATGGATAAACAATTACAGGAAAAACGGAAAAAAATTATATGTGAATTGCTTCAGGATGAAATTTATATTCCTATGAAGGAAAAAGAGATGGCGGCCTTCCTTCAGGTATCGAAAGAAGACAGGGAGGATTTTCATGAACTGTTGGACGAACTTTTGCGTGAGGGGAAGATAGATATCACGGAAAGAGGGAAATATGTAAAACCGGGCAAAAACATGCTGAAAGGGATTTTTATCAGTAACGCCAGAGGTTTTGGCTTTGTGGAAATAGAGGGGATGGAAACCGATTTATTCATCCCCGAAGAATATGTGAACGGAGCCTTTCATAATGATACCGTCCAGGTAAGGCTGCTGGAGGAAAAGAGCGGGAAGAGGCAGGAAGCGGAGGTAATCCGCATTTTAAGCAGGGGAACAACGCAGGTAGTAGGAACTTTCCAGAAAGGTAAGAACTTTGGGTTTGTGGTTCCGGATAATATGAAATTGGCTACGGATATTTTTATTCCTATCGAGTGGTCCAAAGGGGCGATGGATGGCCATAAGGTAGTGGTAGATCTGACAAGTTATGGGGATGAGAGGAAAAGCCCGGAAGGCAAAGTGACGGAAATCTTAGGCCATGTGAATGACCCGGGCGTGGATATCCTTTCTATAGTAAAGGGGTTCGATATTCCTATGGAATTTAGCGAGAAGGTGATGAAGCAGGCCAACCGGATTAAGCTGGAAGTGTCCGAAGCGGATATGTTGGGCCGTGAGGATTTGCGGGATATGATGATGGTAACCATTGATGGGGAAGATGCCAAAGATTTGGATGATGCGGTAAGCCTTTCCAGGGAAGGGGAGGATTTCCTGCTGGGTGTCCACATCGCTGATGTGACCAATTATGTGCAGGAGAACTCCGCCCTGGATAGGGAAGCTTTGAAACGGGGCACCAGCGTATATCTGGTGGATCGGGTGATTCCCATGCTGCCCCACAGGCTGTCCAATGGAATCTGCTCCTTAAACGAAGGGGTGGACAGGCTGGCGTTAAGCTGTCTGATGAAGGTAAGCCCTGATGGCGAGGTAAAGGATTACCGGATTGTGGAATCGGTGATTCGTGTGGACAGGAGGATGACCTATACCAGCGTAAAGAAGATTCTGGAAGATAAGGATCAGGAAGAGAGAACAAAGTATGAAGTGTTTGTGCCTATGTTCGAGGAGATGGAAGCCTTATCAAAGATTTTAAGGGCAAAAAGAAAAAAGAGGGGCGCTATTGATTTTGATTTTCCGGAAACGAAGATTATTCTGGACAAAGAGGGGAAACCTCTTGATATCAAGCCTTATGAAAGGAATACTGCAACTAAAATAATTGAAGATTTCATGCTGCTGGCTAATGAAACGGTGGCCCAGCATTTTTACTGGCTGGAAATTCCTTTTGTATACAGGACCCATGATAATCCGGACCCGGATAAAATTAACCAGTTGGGAATATTTATCAGCAATTTTGGATTGGGCATCAAAACCGCAAAGGAAGAAGTCCATCCAAAAGAAATACAAAAATTGTTAGGGAAAGTGGAAGGCACGCCGGAAGAAGCTTTAATCAGCCGTCTGGCGCTGCGGAGTATGAAGCAGGCCAGATATTCCATAGATTGTACGGGTCATTTTGGCCTTGCCTGTTCGTATTACTGCCACTTCACATCTCCCATCCGGAGATATCCGGATTTGCAGATTCACAGGATTATCAAGGAGCATCTGAGGGAACGGTTAAGGGAAGAACGCATTTTACATTATGAGGCGATTTTACCTCAGGTGGCAGACCAGTCATCCAAGATGGAGCGGCGCGCGGAAACGGCGGAGCGGGAGACGAATAAGCTGAAAAAGACGGAATATATGGAAGAGCATATCGGGGAACGTTTTGAAGGTGTGGTCTCAGGCATTACAGGCTGGGGGATTTATGTGGAACTGCCTAATACGGTGGAAGGGCTGATACATGTTTCCGATTTGGAAGGTGATTACTTCTATTATGACGAAGCTAATTATGAGATGGTAGGACGGGATACGGGAAAGAAATATAAACTGGGCCAGAGAATAGCCATCATTGTGGCAAAGACGGATCAGTTTAACCGTACGGTGGATTTTGTAGAAGATGACATGGGGGATGATGGCGATGAGTGGTGAACCGATGAAGTTAGTTGCCAACAACAAAAAAGCATATCATGATTATTTCATAGAAGAAAAGCATGAAGCGGGCATTGTGCTGCATGGAACCGAGGTAAAGTCCATGAGGATGGGGAAATGCAGCATAAAAGAAGCCTTTATCCGCATAGAGAACGGGGAAGTTTTTGTCTACGGGATGCATGTGAGCCCGTACGAAAAGGGGAATATATTCAACAAAGACCCGCTCCGGGTGAAAAAGCTCCTTTTGCATAAGCAGGAGATTAACAAGCTGATGGGGAAGATTGCGGAGAAAGGATATACTCTTGTGCCTTTGCAGGTTTATTTTAAAGATGGGAACGCAAAGGTAGAAATAGGCTTGGCCAAGGGTAAGAAAATGTATGATAAGAGACAGGATATAGCAAGGAAGGACCAAAGGAGGGAAGCGGAGAAGGAACTGAAGATAAAAATGAGGGTGTAGCGTAACGGTTCAGACCGTAAGAACACGTTAAGGGAGGGATAGAATCTCTTTTGTGATGTCTGAAAACTGGCTTGAAATATTTTAAAAAGTATAATATAATAAAAATGTAGTGGGGCAAAAAATTGTGCCTCACAAATAAGGGATAGTAAAGGTTTCGACAGGG
Organism: Lachnospiraceae bacterium; assembly: GCA_011958945.1. Classification (GTDB taxonomy): domain Bacteria; phylum Bacillota; class Clostridia; order Lachnospirales; family Lachnospiraceae; genus Kineothrix. Next base: position 12,392 of record BLLT01000091.1, read on the forward strand.
GTCTTGCAGCTGGAGAAGCTATCCGCAGGCGATGCGTCAAATCGCAAATCTAAATATAAACGCTGAAGATAATTTAGCATACGCTGCCTAATGGCAGCTGTCCGCCCTGGCGCACCTACACGTGAGGATACGGGCATCGACTATGTAGGAAACGACATAAGCAAAGCTTTGAGTTTATGGGCGTAATATGAAGCTACTGAATATATCGGGCTGTCAATTTCCCGGTATAGGAGGGAATGAAATATAATTGACTATGATAGTAGAAGGACAGGGAATGGGTCTTTGGACGCGGGTTCGACTCCCGCCTATTCCATTTATAAGAAGCAGCGGAAATAGTGCATTTATTAATGAAATTTAGAAAATATCGTAAAAAGAGGGCTACCATTTTGAAATATATTTATGGTAGCCTATAAACTATTAATTATGAAGCATATATATTATGTAAATAGCATATTTTGTTTGTTGATTTTTCAAGATAATGCTTTTGTGTTATTTCAAATGAACTATGCCCTAAAATCTCCTGAATAACAGAAGGGTCTACCCTCTTTTTGTTTAAATCAGTAGCAAGCCAACGCCTGAAGCAATGTACAGTGATATCGGACAGGCCAACTCTTGCCCCAATATTTTTAACAATTTTATTGATAGAATTTTTACCAAGTTTATTATGTGGACTTTTATACGAACAAAAAAGAAACGGGCTTAAATAAAATCCTCTTTCCATAAGGTATTCTTGCAAATGTTTTTTACACCTTACAGAAAAGGGAACAATTCTATCCTTATCGCCTTTTCCATGTATAAGCACTGTCCTTCCTTCCCAGTCAATTTCAGATACTAATATATTCCCTATTTCAGACACGCGCAAACCAGTAGAAATTAATAAATCTATCAAGGCAACTATAAAAGTTGATATTCTCCTGTCCATGTAAAACTATTCTGTTAAACTTTGTATCATTCCAATTTTTCTCTGCCATCTTTGCTGAGTCAATTGTGGATATTGACTGTACTATTTTGTGGAGAGATAGCTTCTGTTATGCGGAGTAGCAGTATACCGTTATGTGGAGTGAAGGTTTATTATATCGTTGTAAAATATGCTGTTCAATTTTACATCAAATCAGGGTATACTAAGGGCAGAAAAGGAGAATGTGATTATGCCAAATATCAAACCAATCTCTGATTTGAGGAATTACAGCGATGTACTCCGTGACGTATCTGTGGGCGCACCGGTCTTTCTCACCAAAAACGGACGCGGGCGCTTGTCTATATCACCACCAATAATATTGATATTTGCACCAGCAAAATTATTATTATTTGTAATATATGTATTATAATTATTAATTGCTTTTTCAGTTATAAAGGCAGTACCACAAAGCTCACAAATACCTTAAGACACTGTACATCCCTATACAATGCCTTATCACAAAATATGGTCCCATTAAGAAAACCCTTATTTTAAGCCACTTTTCAGAATTTTACCACTCCAAGAATGGCATATTTTCATGAGTTCGGTCACATCAAATTTTTATTTTCACAAAACAAAAAGGACTGGAAAAACCAATCCTTTTATACTGTCCATAACCTATTCACTGCTTATTCTCAATCGGAATGATTGAAAGCGTATATTCCAACGGTGAATCATTCCCCTAAATGCGGAAGTTCTTCCGCTGATAAAATTTCCTTTTTTTCAAAATCCGGAATACTTCCGTTTCCATATGCCTCCAATCGAAGTTTCATATCTTCCAGACTTTCCTTTAAAGCTTTTTTAGGGTCGTCTGCCTGATATATCCGGCGTCTTTCTAAATACTCTCTATAAAGAATATCATAATCTGTCTTTTCACCCATAATAAAACACCTCCTTTTTATGGTTTAAGTATAGCATAATTGGGCGATAAAGTCTATCTTCTTTTATTACTTATCCATGCCCACAAAAGAGACTTTGTTACTGTTCACTCCGTTCCAGCAACAGGCAAAA
>BLLT01000092.1 GCA_011958945.1 Lachnospiraceae bacterium
CAATCCAGAGTTTGTGTCTGCACGGCATCCACAAACTCCATTATGCACAAAAAGCCGTGCGGAAATGAGGAAAAATGCTGGTTTTGCTGCTGGGGGTCTTTTTGATTGCTTCCGGTTTTGTATTATATAGAAAAAGAAATATGGAGTCATTTTTTTTGTCTGGCATGTGCATCAGCCTGATGCTGGAATTTTGCGGCATACTTATTTTTGCAGCGAAAAAGGGCGGTTATTCCAGGGATATGCTAGAGTTTTTGTTTGTATCCATGAGGCTGAAAACAAAGATTCAATATCTGGTGATTCCGCTTAATTTAATAGGTTATCTGATAGCGCTGGGAAGATATCTTTTTCCTTTTTTTCTTTTGCAGATAGCAATGCGGTATTCGATGATTTCCGTTATCAGGAGAGATTCCCGGATAAAGTGGCTTTCGGCTATTTTGCCGGCAGTTTTTTTAATCATATATTATCCCGATATATATAAGGCGGTGACAGCGGACAGCCCTAGGCTGCAGGATTTCCTGGTAGACTTTTCTTATGGATGGGTGCTGCTGTATATTGCAGCCGCCCTGTTCCTGTTGGTGCACGAGTATTTTGCCATTACGATGGCTTTTTTCCGGCGGCAGTTCAGCCTGATTGTTATTTGTATGATTGCGATTTCCGGGCTGTATCTGCTTTACTGCGGGCAGGATCCCGGGCAGGTGTACCGGTTCTACAGCGCTTCTTATAAATGGAACAGGGGAATAGGATATTTGCAGCATATGTGGGATATTAAGGCTTATTATTTATTGATGGCAGTCAATGTGATTTGCGGCGCATTGGGTTTTTTCAGTCTTCTGCGATATACCCAGGAGGCCTATGCAAACGATATGGAAGAGGTGGTAATGGAGAGGAAATACAATACAGCCAGGGTAGGAACTTTGGTATTCGTCCATAGCACCAAGAATCAGCTTTTGGCAAACCGGGTGGTTTTTAAACGGTTAAATGGGCTGGATATGGAAAAAAAAGAGGATATACAAAAGGCGCAGGAATATATCGGGGCGCTGGAAAATATCAATGAAGCGTTATTGGAGCGAATGGAGGAACTTTACCGTTCGGTAAAATCCAGTTCCATTTATATGACACCCTGCCGTATAGGGGAGATTGCGGAAAATGCAATAGGAAGGTTTAAAGGAAAATATCCGGAGACTGATGTGGAGGTAGTGTTGGAAGCGGATGTATCCATTCTGGCAGATAAAGGGCATCTGTGTGAGGCCATTTACAATCTGCTCATCAATGCGCAGGATGCGGTAGAAGCGGCGGAGAGGGGGGCGGAGGGAAAGGTTTCGCTGCTAAGCTATGAGGAAAGGGTTTATACGGTCATTGAAGTCAGGGATAATGGAATGGGAATTCCGAAATCAGCGATGAAAAAAATTTTTGAACCTTTTTATACGAGCAAAAACAGAAACCATAACTGGGGCATGGGGCTGTATTATGTGAGGGCGATTGTAAAAGGGCATCTGGGAATTTTAAGGGTGGAAAGCAGGGAGGGAAAGGGCAGCAGTTTTTATATTTTGCTGCCGAAATATATAAATGGTACGGCGGGCATGTAACTGGGAATACAGTGGTGCATGGACAGAAGCGGCGCGAGTTTGCGCCGGTTGAGAGAAAGGCATGGTTATTAGCAGGATGGAGGAAAGAAGAGGGTCAGGAAAGATACGGATTATGATAGCCGATGATTTCGAACTGCTGCGGGAGGATATGCGCGAGCTAATTGACAGGCAGGAGGATATGGAAGTAGTCGGAACGGCAGGCAGCGGAAAAGGAATTGTAGAGCTGGCGGCAGATACTGAGTTTGACATTATTTTAATGGATATAGAGATGGAAAACCCAAATGCAGGTATTACGGCTACCGAGCAGATAAGGGAAATGCTGGGGAATGCGAATATCATATTTCTCACAGTACATGATACCAATGAGATGATTTTGACAGCGATGGGGGCAGGGGCGGTTGACTATCTCGTAAAGGGCTGTAAAGAGGAGGAAATCCTTAACCACATAAGGAGCGCTTATTTAGGCAGCCCGATTATGGAACGCAAGGTACATAATGTGGTGATGCAGGAATATGTGAGGCTTCAGAAAAGCGAAAAGAGCCTGCTGTTTTTTATCAATAATATTTCCAGGCTGACAGCGACGGAGAGGGAACTGATAAAGAAGCTGCTGGAAGGTAAAACGGTGAAGGAGATAGCCAGGGAAAGGTGTGTGGAGCCGGTGACGGTGAAGACACAAATAAAGGGGCTTTTGCGGAAATTTGGCTGCAGCCGGACAAAGGAGATTATAAAACTTATAAACGATTTGAATATTATGCATCTTTTCCTCGGTTAAACCGTGTGGGAAAGGCAAAAGCAAAACGGTACAACGGTAAAAACAAATGGCAAAAAATGAGTGTATGACGGACAAATGAACGGGATAGGGAAAATATACAAAAGCGTGTGCGCAAGGTGATGACCATGATATTTATTTTAATAATTTTAACAGCAGTAATTATATTATACCTTTTGGCAATTATGCCGCGGATGACCCACAAGCCGGATAAGGCCCCTTTTTGCGGAGTTATGTATGCTCATAGGGGGTTGCATGATAATCGGGGGGATGCCCCAGAGAATTCCATGAAGGCTTTTGAACGGGCGGTAGAAAATAATTTTGGTATCGAATTGGATGTGCAGCTTTCCAAAGATAATGTGCCGGTGATTTTCCATGATTTTACTTTGGAGAGGGTATGCGGAAAGAAAGGGAAGGTGCGGGATTATTCTTACGGGGAATTAAGGGAATTTTCCTTATATGGAACGGAGGAAAAAATTCCGAGGATGGAGGACTTCCTCAAAATGGTAAATGGCAGGGTGCCTTTGATTGTGGAGTTGAAAGTGGAGTGGACGGATGTGTCTGTATGTCCTGCGGCAGACAGGCTGCTGCAGGATTATAAGGGAACGTACTGTATTGAATCATTTAATCCCCTTGCCCTGATTTGGTACCGGAGGAATAGAAACAGTGTGATGCGCGGCCAGCTTTCGGATGCATTTTTGCAGGTGGAGGGGCCGAGGGGGCTTCTTTATTTCGTATTAGAACATATGCTTTTGAATTGTATAACAAAGCCGGATTTTATTTCATATAACCATAAGTATTACTGGACATTGTCACGGCAGATTTGCAAAAAACTGTATAGGAATCTGGCAGTGGCGTGGACGATTAGGAGCCAGAAGGAACTGGATGCCAGGAGGAAGGATTTTGATCTGTTTATATTTGACAGCTTTATACCCAGTGAGAAGGGCGTGGGGGATAAAGGGAACTGTTAGTGTATGGAACTGGCTGTCCGCAGCAATAAAGAGCATGAAAATTCTTAAATTTTAGAAAAGATTGGATATGGATGTTCACAAAAATAGAGGGAGTGCCGATATAGAATACAAGAGCAAGGTAAACGAGTTTGTGTCTGGCGGCATCCACAAACTTGGCATGCGTATAGCCCCGGAAATGCCGGGTCACAAAAAGCCGCGCAGAAATGGAGTGAAAGACGGAACAAATGGATTTGTCCGTTGAGACGGATTTCAGGGAGGATAAGGAATGGCAGCAGTTACGGTGAATTTGGCAGGGCTTAATGGAAATGCAGGTTTTGGTACAAATGCAGCAAAAGGGATGTATGGGGAAAATGGTGGGCAGACAAAGAACGGCACTGTTTTCTTAGGCAATAAGAATAATGGCATCAACAGCCTGATAGAGCAGAAACGGGCACAGGCCAGGAAGCAGGCGACAAAGGTGCTGCGGGATCAGTTTGCCAAGGATAATAAGATAACGGATGGCATGAACGAACTGCGGGCCAGAAATGCAGAAATAGAAGAGGAAATGAGAGCCTTATATGAGACGCGGAAGGGCTATATGGAAGAGCGGGATGCTCTTATGGAAAAATATGGCGTAGATCCCGACAGCCAGGAACAGAAGGACTTGGAATTAATCCGTAAAGGCAGCAGCCTTATGGAAGCGGGCAATCTTGCCGCAATGGGAAAAGATGAACTGGAGCGGCTGGCCGGGCTGGGGGAACGGACGGAATATCAGCAGCGCAGTCTGGAATACGATAAAATAATCGATCATATCGCCGCCATGGAAAAGGAACTTCAGAACGAAAGGATGGGCAATACCAGCTCTATTACCGCTACCAAGCAGGCCATATTGGAGGCCGGCGGAAAAGGGATGCGGACGGCAAAGAAGATGGCGGGTTCCATTTTAGATGCAGCCAGCGATGCGATTATCGGCATGCTTTGGGAGGATGCGAAAGAGCATGTGGATGAAGAACTGGAGAAGCTAATGGAAGCGGCAAAGGAGCAGGCGGAGAAGAAGGAAGAGGAAGAAGAGAAACTGGAAAATATAAAGGAAGAGAAGGAAGAACAGGAAGAATTGACAAAGACTATCCAGGAGAGTTCATCCGAGCAGGCGAAGCTGCAGGATGAAATTAAGAAGATTATGCAGGAAGCCGAACTCTTGGAGGAAGATATGAAAGGGCTTGCGGTGGACGGATTTATGTAAGACGGTGATAAAATAAAATATATAAGCTATGGAGAGCGCAGATAACGGACGGAGTCCACAATTATCTGCGCCTTTGTGTGTACAGCCCCTGTGCAGAGGAAACAAGCCGCTATGGGGCGAGTGGCGGGTGGGGAAAAAGTCATTCCCTTCCGTGTTTGAATTTGGAGGAGGGACAAATGTATATTAACGATTATGGGAAAAGCAGAATGTATACGGAAGGGGCACAGGAATATGTGGGCGGAAAAAATAACAGCAGTGCGCCGGATGACACATTTTCCGGCTGCGTGAATGAAAAAGAAAGCGAAGATATTTCCAGGGGAAGGTATATCAGGAATGGCGGCAAAACTGCGAAAGATGCGTTGGAGGAGGAAGAGGAATGGAAGGAAAAACTTAAGAAATGGGACGAGGAGATGGAGCGCATCCGGGAGCAGAACCGCAGGGAACGGGAACTTTTGCAGGAAGCGCGAATCAGGAAGAAAAGGATTCAGAAAAAATTGCAGGAGAAGCTGGCACTGAAAAAGTATCTGGCAAGACAGGATGAAATCATGCAGATGAATGAAAAGATATCTTTGGAACGGGCGGTGGGGGAGGATGTTTATATCGAAAAGGCCCCTCTTAGCAAGTCATTGAGCATTGCGGAGATTATGGCGATTTGTTCGGAGTTTTGATTTCTATAGCACAGGAAAAACTCTGAAAAAAGAATGTGGAATAACGGAAACCAGGAATATATATGAAGAAATACAGATGCTTTACAGAAAGGGGTATGGTGAGAGATGAACATTACGTTAAAAAAGGAAAAGGCTGTTTCTGATGCGATGTTAGGGCAGCAGCTGATGTCTTATGCACGCAGCCTTCAGGAGGAAGGTCAGCAGAAAGAGTCGAAAGAGGCCTATGCGGCCAAGGTATATGCAAAAGCGCGTTCCGGACAGAGGCTGACCCCGGAGGAAATGAGTTTTTTGGCCAGGACGAACCCGGAGTTGTATCGTAAAGTGCTGAGGGCGCAGATGCTGCGTAGGGAGCTGGAGAGCAGGCTGAAAAACTGTAAGTCCAAACAGGAGGCACAGGAGGCATTCTCGGCCGCCGTAGGAAGTATCAGCGACAAGGACCCTGACAGGGATATGATTATCCAGGCCTTGAACCAAGCATTTAAAGAATTCAGGGAAAGCGGCGATTATGAGAGGCTGCCGGATACGAGGGAAGAGGCAGAAAATGAAAAGAAGCCCCATAAAACGATGGAGTATGTGCAGAATGGAAATGGGTATCAGGAAGCTTATCTGACAGAGGCAGAGGGGATTGCTTTTGTGGCGGGTGCGTGAGTTTAGGAACATTGGCTGCTAACTGCACAGCAAGTGCAAAGTCCTGGGATGAACTGTTGTTCTGCATGCACTTTTTACCGAAAATTAATAGACAAACCGCATAAAAAAAGGTATACTGGAACAAAGAAAAACGGAAATTTTTATGTCAGGAGAGGGATGTGCTATGAGTTACAATGAAGTATCTTTTGAAAAGCGGTTGAAAGAAAATATTAAGAATTATGCGATAAAAAATTTGTATGTAATGGATATGCTGGCAGAGTACCTGCAGGTTCTGGCGGATACCTATGGGATGGAGCTGCTTTTAACGGACAGACACGGGGAGACAGCGCTGGCAATAGGGGATTTTGAAGGGTTTGAGCCGGATGTGGTCAATAAACCAGGAGAAAAAATACGGGTTGCTGACCGTACTGTAGGCCATATGTATGTGAAATATGATAAAGTACAGGACGATAAAAAGGAATCGGCAGGAAAAATGCTGGAGGAATCCATGAAGCTGCTGACAGCCCTTGCAAATGAAGTATATATGCACAGGGAATCGGCCTCCTATATTGATGAGTTGGAATCGAAGCTGGGGCAGGGCAATGCCCAGAGAAAGTGCGGCGAGACCGAAGATATACTTACCGGTGTTTACAACAAGAATTACATAAAAACCAGAATGCAGGCGTTAGAGGACTCGGAGACAGTTCCGGTGGCAGTCATCAATGTAAACATCAATGACTGGAAATTTGTATATGATAACTTTGGTGTGGAGAAAAGCGACAGCCTGATTCAGGTAGTGGCATCTATTGTAAAGAAGGAGGCAGGGGCCGAGTATATTATCGGCAGAATTGACGGGGATGTATTCCTTGTGCTGATACCGCTGGCAGAAGACGGGGAGGCGGAAGACTATTGCCGCCGGGTGCAGGCAGCCTGCCAGGCTTATGATGAAGATGAGGTGTTGGCCCCTTCCGTGGCAACGGGCATTGTTTACCGCACAAACGTGGAGGAAAGCCTGGAAGAGAAGATGTCCGATGCGGAGTATGAAATGTTTAATAATAAGCTGGAAATCAAGAATTCTCCAGGATATCAGGAAAGGCTCAGAAGAGGGCTGAAAGGATAGAAGGAAAAGAAGGGCTGTCGCAAGATGGCTCTTTTTTTGCATAATAGGATTCGGCGTCAGAAGCCAAAGAACCAAATTGACATGGAAAATTATGAGAAAATGAACTTTATAAAATAATTATAAAAAAGTGAAATATATAAAAAAGTGAGTAAATGGAAGAAAAAATGAGATTAAAAGAGAACGGATAATATAAATGGATATTAACTAGCGTGACTGCATTTGCAAACCGCTGCATATGAATTTAATATATGGGTTAGTGATTAGCACTCAATCAAAATGAGTGCTAATAAGACGAAAAAAATTTTTAAATTGACATAAGGAGGCATTTAAAATGAAATTAGTACCTTTAGGCGACAGAGTTGTATTGAAACAGTTAGTAGCAGAAGAAACAACGAAATCCGGCATTGTACTGCCTGGGCAGAACAAAGAAAAACCGCAGCAGGCGGAGGTAGTAGCAGTAGGACCGGGCGGAACAATTGACGGCAAAGAAGTAAAAATGGAAGTAAAGGTGGGCGATAATGTAATTTATTCCAAATACGCAGGAACAGATGTAAAGATTGAGGAAGAAGAGTTCATCATTGTAAAACAAAGCGATATTCTGGCAGTTATCCAGTAATTGGAGGGCTGGTAAATATAAAATAACCAGGCATTATATTCGAATTATATGGAGATTCATGAGAAACCAGGAAACAAAATGAAATCAGGAGGTTATGTCATCATGGCAAAAGAATTGAAATACGGGGCAGAAGCCCGTGCAGCATTAGAAGCAGGTGTTAATAAACTGGCAAACACAGTAAGGGTAACATTAGGGCCCAAAGGAAGGAACGTTGTTTTGGATAAATCTTTCGGCGCTCCGTTGATTACGAACGATGGTGTTACGATTGCTAAGGAAATCGAACTGGAAGATGCATTTGAAAACATGGGAGCCCAGCTTGTAAAAGAAGTGGCAACCAAGACCAACGATGTAGCGGGCGATGGCACTACAACGGCAACTGTGCTGGCACAGGCAATGGTAAATGAAGGAATTAAGAACCTGGCTGCAGGCGCTAATCCGATTATCTTAAGAAAAGGTATGAAGAAAGCAACAGACTGTGCAGTAGAAGCTATTGCCAAAATGAGCGCTAAGGTAAACGGAAAAGAGCAGTTCGCCAGAGTGGCAGCAGTTTCTTCCGGCGACGAAGAAGTAGGGAAGATGGTTGCGGATGCTATGGAAAAGGTTTCCGGCGATGGCGTAATCACGATTGAAGAATCCAAGACAATGATGACCGAACTGGATCTGGTAGAAGGTATGCAGTTTGACAGAGGATATATTTCCGCTTATATGGCAACCGATATGGATAAGATGGAAGCAGTGCTGGAAGATCCGTATATCCTGATTACGGATAAGAAGATTTCCAACATTCAGGAAATCCTCCCGCTGTTGGAGCAGATCGTACAGTCCGGCGCTAAACTGTTAATTATTGCAGAAGATGTAGAAGGGGAAGCCCTTACCACATTGATTGTGAACAAACTCCGCGGAACCTTCAACGTAGTAGCTGTAAAAGCACCTGGCTATGGAGACAGAAGAAAAGCTATGTTAGAGGATATCGCAATCCTTACAGGCGGCCAGGTAATCAGCGAAGAACTAGGCCTTGATTTGAAAGAGACCACTATGGATCAGCTGGGAAGGGCGAAATCCGTAAAAGTTCAGAAGGAAAATACGGTTATCGTTGACGGCGAAGGCAATAAAGAAGCTATTCAGGCGAGAATTGCACAGATTAAAAAGCAGATTGAAGAAACCACTTCTGATTTTGATAAAGAAAAATTGCAGGAACGCCTTGCAAAACTGGCAGGCGGCGTTGCAGTAATCCGCGTAGGCGCTGCTACGGAGACAGAAATGAAAGAAGCAAAACTGCGTATGGAAGATGCCTTAAACGCTACGAGGGCAGCTGCAGAAGAAGGTATTATCGCAGGGGGCGGCTCCGCATATATCCACGCATCCAAAGATGTGGAGAAACTGGCAGAGACTTTGGAAGGGGATGAAAAGACCGGTGCCAACATCGTATTGAAAGCATTGGAATCTCCTTTGTACCACATCGTGGCCAATGCAGGGCTGGAAGGCGCTGTAATTATCAATAAAGTAAAAGAATCCGAAGTAGGCACAGGCTTTGATGCTCTTCGTGAGAAATATGTGGATATGGTGGCGGACGGCATTCTTGACCCGGCTAAGGTGACAAGAAGCGCACTTCAGAACGCAACCAGTGTGGCATCCACGCTGCTTACAACGGAATCTGTTGTGGCAAACATTAAGGAAGATGCACCTGCTATGCCGGCAGGCGGCGGAATGGGCGGTATGATGTAATATTCGCCTAATCATGCGGTAAACGATATCGGTTTATATTGTATGGCGATATAACGATATAATAAGAAAAAGAATAACGGGCATTGGCGGGATGGAAGTTTCCGCCGATGCCTGTTTTTTAGGTATTCGGTGAATGATAAAGCGAGATAAGGAGAAAACTGTTTGGCATGAGACCTTCGGAACTTGATTTGTAACAGTTCGGTCAAGAACTTTGCAATAGCAGGAATTGAATAAGGTTTTTGCGGAAATCAATTTTCGGAGTCGGCTTCATACGGTATTGAGCAATTTGGGCGGAGCGAGTATAATAAAGGATAATACTAGGCACACAAAATCAGAGAGCCTATACAAGCAGGAGGGAGGACGAATGAAGGCAACGGTGCTTGCAGATAACATTGCGGACGGCGAACTATTAGGGGAATGGGGGCTTTGCATCTATATAGAATATAATGGAAGAAAAATTCTTCTGGATACAGGGGCATCGGATAGATTTGTGATGAATGCGCAGACGCTTCATGTGGATATAGAGGATGTGGAATACGGCATTTTATCCCATGCGCACTACGACCATGCTGACGGAATGGAATACTTTTTTGAAAAAAACAAAAAAGCATCTTTTTTTCTGAGAAAAGGATGCGGGGAAAACTGCTACAAGAAAAGGTTGTTTAAAACCCGCTATATCGGGATAAAGAAAGGAACGCTGGAGGCATATAAGGACAGAATTACATATGCAGAAGGAAAACAGGAGATATGTCCGGGGGTTTTCCTGATACCCCACAGCACGGAAGGCCTTGCCGGTATCGGCAGGAAAAACCATATGTATATAAAGAAAAGAATATGGCATGCGGACGATTTTTCACACGAGCAAAGCCTTGTATTTGATACGGAGAAAGGTCTGGTGATTTTCAATAGCTGCTGCCATGCCGGTGCGGATACTATAATCCGTGAAGCGGAAGAGGCTTTTTCAGGGAAGAGGGCGTATGCCGTAATTGGAGGTTTTCACCTTCACGAAAGAACGGAAGATGAGGTGCGCGCTTTGGCGGGGCGGATACGAAAAACAGGAGTGGAAAAATTGTATACAGGGCATTGCACAGGGGAGAAGGCCTGCCACATTTTAGAAGAAGAACTGGGCGGAAGAGTTATGCAGCTGTATACAGGGATGGAGATGGAACTTTGACGAAAGAAGATAAAGAGATAATGGGCAGTGAATCATTGGGAGAAAAGAACTTGAAAGAAAAGGCCGTGGGAGATAAGAACTTGGAGGACAATGCCAAGAGAGAAAAGAACTTAAAAGAAAAAATATCGGAGAAGAAGGCAATGGAAGAAAAGGCAATGGAAGATAATACACTGACAGAAGTAAGGAAAATGTTTGAAAAGGACAGATTTGCCACGGAAAACGGTGCTGTGATAGAAGAAATGGGGAATTTATATGCCAAATGCAGTATTCAGCTGGAACAGAGGCATAAAAATGCCCTTGGGGCAGTAATGGGCGGTGTATCCTTTATGCTGGCGGACTTTGCTTTTGCGGTAGCCTCCAACTGGCAGAACCCGGGTGTAGTCTCTCTAAGTTCCAACATTACTTTCCTTGGAACTGCAAAAGGGAGAAGCCTGATAGCCCAGGCCAAATGCATAAAAGATGGCCGGACAATTAGTTATTACCGTGTAGATGTTTTGGATGAACTGGGGAACATGGTAGCGGCTGTCACAACCACGGGGTATCGGAAATGAACCATTTGATAAGCGGAGATATTGTTTTCCTGTAAGAAATTGAAAGGCGAACATGGTGCTGGTTGTATTGTTTGAAAAATTTGATTGCTGTGATTACGTACCGCATGTTGACAAGAAAATGATATGTTGATATCATTTCTATTGGAACTAAAAGATAATGGATTAGGAAAAGTGCGTATATGGCCCGGGGATGGCAGACGGAGAAAGGAATTTGAGTTAAGATGAAAAAGTTAGAAGATTATGTGAGAAGTATTCCGGATTTTCCGGAAGAGGGGATTATTTTCCGGGATGTAACCAGTGTACTGCAGGATGCGGATGGACTGCAGCTGGCCATCCGGACGATGCAGGAGAAAGTAACGGATTTGGATTTCGACATAATAGCCGGGCCGGAATCCCGGGGATTTATTTTTGGCACACCCATTGCATATAATTTGAAGAAACCGTTTGTATTAATTCGTAAAAAAGGAAAACTGCCTTGCGAGACAGTTTCTGTGGATTATGAGCTGGAATATGGCACGGCAACGATTGAAATGCACAAGGACTCTATCAAACCGGGGCAAAAGGTTCTGATTGTAGATGACCTTATTGCCACAGGCGGAACAACGGAGGCGATGATACGCCTGATAGAATCCCTTGGCGGCGAAGTGACAGGCATTGTGGTGTTGATGGAATTGGCAGGCCTGAAAGGCAGGGAAAAGCTGAAGGATTACAGGCTGGAATCTGCGATTCGCTATGAAGGCAAGTAGGGGTCTGGCTCATATGGTTTTCTGAATGCTGCCCTGCGGAATGGAATGCGCACTCTGTTTTGGCGCAATATGCCAGGCGAACTCCGCAGCCAGGGCTTTTGACACCCAAATCAATATAGTTATGAAATAATGTAATTTGTGGCTGGTGATGAATATGACAGAAGAAAAGAATTTGACGGCAGAGGAAAGCACCGGAATGATTTTTGATGATGGAAGAATCGAACCTATCCAGGAATTTCAAAGTCCGGAACAACTGTATCAGGATTTAATTGCCCATGTGCAGAAGTACCACCCATCGGATGATATTTCTTTGATAGAAAAAGCATATGGGATTGCTTATAATGCCCATAAAGAGCAGGTAAGGAAATCCGGCGAGCCATATATTATCCATCCTTTATGCGTTGCGATTATATTGGCTGATTTGGAAATGGATAAAGAAACAATCGCAGCAGGGCTTTTGCACGATGTTGTGGAAGATACCATAATGACGGATGAAGAAATCGTAGAGGAATTTGGCTCTGATGTGGCGTTGCTGGTGGACGGTGTGACGAAATTGCAGCAGTTGCAGTTTGGAGGAAATCAGGAGGACAGGACACCGGATAAGCTGGAGATGCAGGCGGAAAATCTGCGCAAGATGTTCCTGGCTATGGCCAAAGACATCAGGGTAATTTTAATTAAGCTGGCGGATAGGCTGCATAATATGAGGACTTTGAAGCATATGCCGGCGGAGAAGCAGCAGAGGATTGCAAGGGAGACGCTGGATATTTATGCCCCCATCGCCCAACGGCTGGGGATTTCCAAAATTAAAGTGGAACTGGATGATTTATCTTTAAAGTATTTGGAGCCGGAAGTTTATTATGACCTGGTGGATAAGATTGCCATCCGCAAGAGCGAGAGGGAAAAATATATTCAGGACATTGTCAATGAAGTGGGCAAGCATATTGAAAATGCGGGCATTAAGGCAGAGATTGACGGCCGCGTGAAGCATTTTTTCAGTATTTATAAAAAAATGAAAAATCAGGGTAAAACAATAGACCAGATTTATGATTTATTTGCCGTACGTATCGTGGTGGATACAATCAAAGACTGCTATGGCGCTTTGGGGGTAATCCATGAAATGTATAAACCGATTCCGGGACGTTTTAAAGATTACATTGCTATGCCCAAGCCAAACCGCTACCAGTCACTCCATACAACGCTGATTGGTTCCAGCGGACAGCCCTTTGAGATTCAAATCAGGACCCATGAGATGCATAAGGCAGCGGAATATGGGATTGCGGCCCATTGGAAGTACAAAGAGGCTTCCGATGGAAAGAAGGTAGAAGCACAGGAAGAAGAGAAATTGACCTGGCTGCGGCAGATTTTGGAGTGGCAGCAGGATATGTCCGATAATAAAGAGTTTATGAACTTGCTGAAAAATGATTTGGACTTATTTTCGGACAACGTATACTGTTTTACCCCCAGGGGGGAAGTAAAAAATCTTCCCGCCGGCTCCACGCCTATCGATTTTGCCTATAACATCCATAGCGCGGTAGGCAATAAGATGATAGGGGCCAGGGTAAACGGGAAGCTGGTAACCATTGATTACGTGATTAAAAACGGTGATCTCATCGAGATACTTACATCCCAGAATTCCAAAGGCCCCAGCAGGGATTGGTTGAATGTGGTGAAAAGCACCCAGGCGAAAAACAAAATCAATCAATGGTTTCGGAACGAACGCAAGGAAGATAATATTGTAAAAGGGAAAGAGATGCTGGCCGCCTATTGCAAGGCAAAAGCCATTAATATGCCCGAAATCATGAAGCCGGAGTATATGAACGGCATTATGAAGAAATATGGTTTCAAGGATTGGGAATCGGTTTGTGCAGCCGTTGGGCATGGAGGGCTGAAAGAAGGCCAGATTATTAATAAGATGCAGGAGCAGTACGATAAAACTCACAAAAAGGAATTGACCGATGAGGAAGTGCTTTCTGCAGTAGGTGAGAACCAGAGCAGGCATATGCGTGCCAAATCCCAGGGCGGTATTGTGGTAAAAGGGATTCATGATGTGGCGGTGCGTTTTTCCAAATGCTGCAGCCCTGTGCCGGGGGATGAAATTATCGGATTTGTGACAAGGGGGCGGGGGGTGTCCATTCACAGGACGGATTGCGTGAATGTGATTCATATGCCGACTATGGAAAGGGTGCGTTTTATTGACGCGGAGTGGCAGCAGTCGCCGGAAGAAGTGACAGGGGAAAAATATGTGGTGGAAATTAAAATTTTTGCCAACAACAGAAGCGGCCTTCTTGCAGATATTTCCCGCACGCTGACGGAGAAAAATATTGACATATTGTCCATGAATACAAGGACGAATAAGCAGGGCCTGGCCACGATGTCTACGTCCTTTGAGGTGAGGAGCCGGGAAGAACTGAACAGGATTATCGATAAGATAGGGGCAATTGAAAGCGTGGTGGATATTGAGAGGACTACCGGGTAAGATGGGAATCAAATCTTCGTTATGCAGTAATGTCTCTGGATTTGGAAAGGAGCATGGATATAAGATTGAAAATTGAAAATTTTCAATCCCAGG
>BLLT01000093.1 GCA_011958945.1 Lachnospiraceae bacterium
GTTTCCCGTACCTCTAAAGCGGAGATAAAGCTGTTGATAATATCTTCGAGATGACGGTATTGTGCGGGATGCAGATTTGAGATTCTGGAAATCAGGGTCCAGTGGTCGCTGGCATTCACTTCTCCGAGAAGCAGGTAATCGGTGCTGATATCCAGTGCGGAACAGACCCGGATGATATTTTCCGGGCGCAGTGCTTTTTTGCCAAGTTCTGCGGAAGAAACGGTCTGGGGGGTGATACCTGCCTTTTCAGACAGTTCTTCCTGTGTCATGCGGAGCTGTTTCCTGCGATGCAGTATCCGGTTTCCAATCTGTTTTAATAAGTCGTCCATCCGTTCACCTCCAAGTATAATGGCTTAATTTTATCTGCTATAGTTTCAATAATTAAGCGATTATGGTTGAGAAAGTTCTTCTATAACATATATAATGTACTTCAGGAGATAGGAATATACGGGAAATGCAGGAATTGAAATTAAGAATGAGGAAGGAGAATTGGAAATGTCAAATGATATGTGGGTGAAAATGGCTGAGTTCCTGGGCAACTTAAACGGGGAGAATGTGAACAGGGAAAGTTACATCCGCACTCCGGAGTATGAAGAGGCGCTGACTGCCTGGAAAGAAACCGAGCTGGAGTGGGAAGAATTTTTAAAAACCTTATCTGCAGAGCAGCAGAATCAGGCGGAAAAAATGAAAGACTGCCTGGAGGACTTTGCGTCTGTTCAGGAGAGAAGGGCATATATCCAGGGATATGCGGACTGCGTGCAGGTGCTGTTTCATATGGGATTATTAAGGAAAACAGAAGGGTTAAAGTGGCCGGAAAAGATGGAATAAAGCGGAGGTACGGAAGGAATGCTTTGTCTGAATGGTTTGAAGCAGATATAGGACAGGAAAATAATTGCAGGGCGGCAATCGTTTGTGATGGCCGTCCTTTTTGCGATAAAGGGGAACTTAGGCCGGGATTAACTGCAGGTGCCGACCGGGCAGCTTTTGACCGGGTGTTGGAGGAATTCTGCAGGCGAGTACCGGGGACGGTCACGGTGTCCTATGAACAGACGGACCGCCAGTATGCGGAAAGCGAGGCCCAGATCCGTCTGCTGGCCTGGGGTCTGATTCTGTTCATCGGCCTCATAGGAATCCTGAACATTATCAATACAGTTTATACCAATATCCATACCCGGATCACGGAGAACGGCATACAGCGGGCCATGGGTATGAGCGCGGGAAGCCTGTACCGGGTATTTTTGTGGGAAGGGTTCTATTATGGCATCAGTGCGGCGGTGATTGGGTGTATCACCGGATATATCGGCACAGTATTTGTGGAGGCCGGGGCAGCGGATGTCCTGCGGCTGACGGCAGTTCCCGTGGTTCCCATGGCCTGCGCATCACTTTTTGCCATCGGAGCCTGTATCCTGGCAACCTGTATTCCACTCCGGAAGATCAGCAGGATGAGCATTGTGGATTCCATTGAACTTGTGGAATAAGAACCCGGAGTCTTCTCAAAATCGGTCAACAGGGTGATAATAGGAGTACGTTTTCCGGCTTTTTAACTGCAGAGGGTATAAGGAAGAGAATCTCCGGTTTTATCTGTGCGAGATGGATGGGAAACCGGTATCCACGGCCTCCACAATCCGGACAGGGGATACGGCGTCTTTGGAATTTGTTTCCACCATACAGGAATACCGCAGGAGGAAAGCGGCAATTTCGTTGATAAAAGGTGGTCTGACAGAGATGAAAAACATGGGAAAGCAAAAACTGTTTATTGCTGCAGGTGTCCTTCTTTTTATAGTGTCCGGATGCGGCAAAAAGGTAGAGGAAAATCAGGAGATACCGCAAAATGCAGAAGTCAGAGAAGAATATTCGGAAAAGGAACAAATGGGAGAAGACCGTGATTCTGATGGGGAATCCATTGCAGAGCTTTATCGTGACATTTATGAACAGGCAGTAGAAATGGGAACGGTTGGAGAGCTGGAAGTGACAAGACGCATAGTTGAACGGATCGGAGAATATGGTTATGCCGTGGTGGACGAAGAAAATCAGATTGACATGGTCGGTTCGGAACAGGTTTTACGCTTTTGCAGATCCGTAGAGGAAGCGCAGGATGACAAACTTACCATAATCGCAGTCACCAGTTCCGGCGGATTTATAAAGTATGACCTTCATACAGCAGAGGGAGCAGTAAATGTAACCAGGGGATATTATCAGTATAGCAATGGGATTCTGAAAAACTTAAGTACCGTAAGCTATCCGGCAGAATCGTGGGAATACACAAAAGAAGGCTACCTGCTGTTTGAGGGAAGTTATTTTTCCGAAAGCTATTATGTGCTTTCCCTCAGTGATGAACCGGAACATACGGCGCTGAGGGTTGAGCCGCTGGATGAAACGTGCAGGGAATTAAACCGACAGTATTTGCTGCCGGTGGGGTATGGGGGAAATAATCTTTTTCTTACGGACTGGAGCGAAGAGGATTTTGGGAATCTGGATTTTTATGATTTATTTGACAGGTTCTATCCTGATATCTATGAACAGCCAGTTCCTTTTACGCCGGATGATGATTTAGACGCCGGGGCCGTTTACAGGATACCGGCAGATGTATTTGAACATGTCATTGAGCGCCATTTGCAAATTGATTACGAGGAGCTGCAGAGGAAGGCCGCCTATATCCCGGAGGATCAGGCTTATGAATACAGGCCGAGAGGATTTTACGAGGTTGAATATCCGGATATCCCATATCCGGAGGTGGTCAGTTATACGAAAAATGGTGACGGAACGTTAACTCTGACTGTGAATGCCATATACCCGGAGGAAAACACCTCCAGAGCGTATACCCATAAAACCGTGGTCCGTCCCCTTGACGACGGAGGTTTTCAGTATGTATCCAATCAGATTACTTTTCCGGAGGGCGGCCGTGAGCTGTGGTGGCATTCGGACCGGCTGACGGAGGAACAGTGGAAGGAAATATATGGAGGGGATGATTAGTTGGAAGATTTAAAGCGGTTGCTCAGAAAGGGGAGTCTCCTGCTTATCCTGTTATGTCTGGCAGTGGCAGCCGGGAGCTTCTATACAGGCTTTAAGGAGGACGCAGGCCGAAAGCAGCCAGAGGAATCCTGGGAGCCGGCTATAGAGATTTCCGGCAGCGCCGCCACTGGCAATACCGGGGCAGCAGACAAAGGGGAAAAACCACAGGAAGCATTGCCATCACCATATTTTTTAGAAGAGCCGGACAGCCTGCTCAGTGAAGCTGAAGAAAAAGAACTGGAAAACAGTGCCCTGTCGGCTGCCTTGGAGGTGCAGGAGGTATACAGGTATGCAGCAATAGAGGAGGATGCGCCCTATACTTATACGGTCAGGGATTTCTCCAGGGAGCAGAGGAACCGGGTAGTATCTATGCTGGGAGAGGCCGGATATGTAAGCGTTACTGACGGGGCAAATATGGAAAACCATAACAATGTCCGGGACTTTTATTCTGCTTATTTAAAAGGGCAGGACAGCCTGGTTACTATTTTTGACGTGAATCTGGATGGGCTGATTGGTGCTTATACGTTTATACACAGGAAAGGAAACCTGCAGACCTTTTATGTGCAGATCGGATGGAGGGAAGGGGGCGTACCGGAAATCATATCTACTGCTGTCAGTGATATTGCGGAGATAAAACTGACAGAAAAGGGATATTTCATTTACGCCTATACGGTACAGCTCTATCATTCCAGCCTGCGCCAGTTCTGGCGGGCAGCCCCGCTTTCTGACCGGTGCAGGGAGTTGACAGAAAAATATCTGGACGGACTTAGCTATGTCAATTACAATGTCCTTGTAACGGACTGGGACAGCAGCAACGTGGAGGATATCCTGATGCCATGCATGTTTGAGGACCTGTACCGCATGGATACAGGAGAGATTCTGCGGCCGGAAAACGGGGAGATACCTGCAGAGGTATATGAACGGATCATGACCACGTATTTTCCAGTCACAAAGGAACGGATAAGGGAGATATGCGGTTACTGCGCAGACACAGACAGCTATCCGTATGAAATGATCTTTTCCAGCCCGTATCCGCCTTTTGGGGAAGTGGTGGGGGATAAGGAGAACCCGGACGGAACGCTGACCCTCTTTGTAGATGGGGTATGGCCGGATTATAACTCCGACTGTGCGTTTACCAACATCATAACCGTTCAGCCCTTTGATGACGGGACATTCCGTTATTTATCCAATTCCATAGAGAAAAAGGAGCTGGACATTCCCAACGTATATGATATGAAATAAAGGAAGGATTTCCATGGAAATAAGAAAAATATATATCCAGACTATTATTATAATGATGGCAGGATTTTTGTGTGCCTGTGGAGGAAAAAAGCAGGAGGAGTTTTCACTGTCCGGCGCCATAGAAGGCGGGGAAGAACCTTCTTTGGCAGAGAGCAGGGAAGATAATGACAAAAAAGGGCGTTGGGAAAAAGGATATGATCTTCCGGTTGATGAAAACGAAAGGAAAGAAGCGGAAGCTGACTTAAGGGTCGCGTTGGAATTGACCAGGGACATTTACCAAGAAGCGGACAAAGGCGATGCTTCAAACGTGGTTTTATCAGAGGAAGTTTTAATTCAATTAAAAGAGAAGCTAAAGACTATGGGCATGCCGGTCATAGGGAGCGAACCGTACCAGGTTATGGAGAACTGGCAGGAGATGGAGCGGTTTTTACAGGATGCCGGAGTGGGAAAGGCCGGGACCGTGCTCCTGTACCGGATTCATAGAGACGGAGGAATCGGAAGGTTTCAATATCAGTATGATGGAGAAAATCTGTATGTGCTGGCAGCAAATATGACATGGGGGAAAGATGAAACACCGATGCCTGCGTACATTTCCTATACAAGAATAAAAGAATGGCGGTATACGGAAAAAGGATATTTCTGCTATGAATTATGTGTACCGGAACCTCCGGAAGTATCGGAGATTGTTGATGGAAGCTGCCTGGTCAGAGTGAGGCCCCTGCCACAGGAGTGCCGTGAAATGTCCGAAAAATGTGTGCTTCCATTGGGGTATCAGGGAAATAACCTGTTATGTTCCAACTGGGACAGGGAGAGCCTGGATAAACTGGATTATAACGGGATTTATGAATATTTTTATGGGATGAAGTATGACAGGCGGTTTGAACCGGAGCAGTATCCCCATGGGATACCGGCAGAAGAGTTTGAAAACACCATCATGAATTACCTTCCGGTTTCCAGGGAGGAACTTCGGCAGTGGGCCGTGTTTGATGAAGGGCGTCAAGTCTACCGATGGGAGAGACTGGGGTGCGGAAATTACGCACCCAGTTTCTTCGGTACTTCTGTTCCCGAGGTGACACAGATCAGGGAAAATGAAGATGGAACATTTACCCTGACTGTGGATGCGGTATGCCAGATGATTTTATGCAATGATGCGGTCATAACCCATGAACTTACGGTCAGGCTCTCAGAAAACGGAGATATCCAGTATCTGGAGAACCGGATACTGGATGACGGAATTTTTAATATCCCGGAGTATCAGTATCGGATTGGAAAATAAAGATTATCACAGACCATTGGAGAAGGCCAGCGGTTATCCTTGTTCCCTCATACAAAAAGACACCAGCACACGCCGAATTTATCAATGAGCTTAAATTGGCATGGACTATAATCACATGGGCCGACAAGGGTATCATAAAATATGAAATGGTCTTTGTGTAACATTCCTCCAATGATTCTGCACTTCAAAAACCTATATCCCCCCTTGTTTACTGAAAAATATTTTTAAGTTTCTTTTAAGACTGGGCAGGGAGCCTGCAGTCTCAAAATGGAGGATCATTTTCGGTGCTTATTCCAGTCCGGCCAGATTCTCCTCCATTTTGTCTAACACTCTTTTTTTCTGGGTTTCTGTTAAAAATCCGTCTGCCACTGCGTCTTCCAGAATCTCTGTCACATCTTTTATATCATTCTGGTAAGTTTCAGCAGTCAGAGGTGTATTCCGGCTTACAAGTTCCGGCCGCATGACAATGGTTGGGTTGAAAGCGACCACAGTGGTTTCCGTGGATACCATAAACGCGCCTTTATAGATGACAAATTCCCCTTTTCCGTTGTCAGCTTTCAGACGATCCAGGTCCCGTTCCATGGCTAAGGCATCCAGATCTCCCTCCCCTCTGTCTTCTTTTACAGTATCTACAATCCTTTGATACTCTTTCACCGAGTACAGTTCAAAAATCCCTCCAAGGGTCGGGTCATTCTTCAGGGATTTCATGGAAAAAGCGCCAGAAGGAACGGCGCCGTAGACTGCGATGCAGCTTATGGTGGCAGCGATAGTCAGCATGATTCCCGTAAAGGATTTTTTTTCTTTCATGTGAATGAGATGATTGATACGTTCTTTCATAAGACTTTGTCCAAAACCGGAAGTCAGAAGATTGATTCCGGCTCTCTTTGCTTCCAGTTCTACCAGTAAATCGGCATAGAGCTTTCGGTTTTCTCTTCCAACGGCCCGGACTACGGCTTCATCACAGGCCAGTTCCATATCCCGGCAGGCCAGGGCAGCCATGAGCCATACCAGAGGGTTAAACCAGTGGCAGACGCAGGATATGGTCAGGCACAGCTTTTTCAGTGCGTCCAGGTGCCGGATGTGGGCTGCTTCATGTTCCAGGATCAGCTTCATGCTCTCTTTGTCCGCCCAGTCGGACTGTTTTGGAAGCAGGATTACCGGGAAGAAGATACCATAGGTTAAGGGGGAAGCAATCTCGTCCGAAACCCGGACGGTAATTCTGCGGAAGGAACGTTTCTGCTCCAGCCACATGGGAATCCAGGAAGATTCCTTAAGAGGAATTGCTGTACGGTATTTCTTCATACTGGCGGCATGAAGATAAGCGATATACAGGCTGACAGACACAGCGCCGCAAAGCCACAGGATTTTAAGGAGATTCCATCCGAAGTCCGGCCCGGCCCCGGCTGTCTGCCAGGTTCCCGCCGAAAGGGGTAAAGCTGCGGTGATATCCGGCATTTTTTCCCTTAACTGATGGGCCGCGGGCACAGGAAAGCCCGCCGGTACGGGAATCATCAGCTTCAACCAGGCAAGCAGCCAGAGCAGCGAAAAAGTGGTTCTGGGTATTCTGGCGGAAAAGAACTTCCGGCATGCTATGACAATCAGGATCAGAACGGAAGCCGAAAGGCTCATCTGTAGCAGGTTCATAGGCTTACTCCATTTCATTAATCATTCGTTTTAATTCCTCCAGTTCCTTTTTTGAGAGGGCTTTCTGAGAAAGCAGGGATGAAAACAGCAGAGGGACGGAGCCGTCAAAGACACGGTTTACAAATTCCCTGGTATCATCCTGAACCGCCTGTTCTTTGGAAAGGAGAGCCCTGCAGACAAAATTCGGTTCCAGGCGTTCAATAAAGCCCTTCTGGATACATTTTTTAATGACTGTGTAGGTGGTATTCTTATTCCAGCCGATGGTATCGCGTAAGGTCAGGGAAATCTGTTTGGCTGTCACGTCTCCTTCTTTCCAGATTACTTCCATTACTTTTCGTTCTGAATCAAACAGTGTCTTTTCCATATCCGTGTTCACCTCGTATTCATTGTGTGTTCTTTATCGTACATTTCCTATACACTATCACAGTAGTCTGTTGATGTCAATGAATAACCACTGGATGTGGCTGATAATATAATTGAACCGATAAGTATAATAGGGTTATAGGGAAGCTTACCTACAATAATGCTGATGTAATTCGTATATCTTTTGTTTCATTAGCTCCACAAGTTCTGGTGGTTCTAAGACAGTTGCATTGATTCCAAATGGCAGGAAATAATCGGCAACCCAATCCAAGGTTGCGTGACGTATTTCCATGTCGATGATACCGCCGCCTGTTGGGAATGTTTTTAATCCCCTTGCCAGTAAAAATTCAGTTTCGCAGCGTTTAACACCTATATCGGTTAGCTGAATCTTTATGTGGTAATCATTTCCGATTTCTAACCTTTCGAGATATTCTTGAATGGACGCAGGAACAGGAAATTTCCCTTTAGGATATGGTTTTTCCTCTATTATTTCCTTTATACGGTCAATACGGAACTCTCTGATTTGATTAGCAACGGTGCAATATGCAGGGCAATACCAAAGCCCATTCATAGCATATAGCCCAATCGGTATAATTGTGCGTATACTTTCAGAATGTGTTGATGAATACTGTATTGTTGCTGAATGGTGATTAACGACAATATGAAACATTGATTTAAGTAGTGGTGAATCGCAATGCCTGTCTGGAATCCAAAATACTACACTATTTTGAATTTGTGTAATACTGCTTTGTATATCTAAGGGCAGACAGTTTAAAAATTTTTTCAAAACAGATATTGTTTCCTGTTCAAAAGGTAAATCGTGATAGAATTTCAAGGCTTGACAGGCAAAGAATATAGCTTTGGCTTCATTCTCTGAAAAAGTGATAGGCGGCAAAATGCGCTCTTTCAAGATGTGATACCCGCCAGCAGCACCGACTTCGGAATAAAGGGGGAATCCAGCCTGTTCTAATTCTTGCAAATCACGGAGTATTGTTCGCTTTGACACAGAAAATTCTTTTGCTAATTCGCCTACTGTAAAATCCTTTTTGGCATTTATCGTTATCATCATTTCAATAAGCCGTTCTGCTTTTGACATTTTTAAAAACTCCTTTCCGAATGGTGACAGCCGTTGTCACTATTCCATGATAGACTATCTATGTACCAAATGCAATATGATACTCAAACGAAAGGACAAGATGTTATGAATAAAAACGTGATTGAAATGGTTATTTTTCAGACAAACCAAGAAGTGACCGAGGAACATTTTTTACGAATGTATCACAAATTGAATGAGGTGCTTGAAAAAGATATTGCCGGATTTGTAAAACGGTCATTAACAAAGGATTTAAAGCAGGATAAATGGGTTGAAATGATTTGGTGGGCATCAATGGAGGCAGCACAGGGGGCTTTGGAAAAGTTGCCGCAGGTTACGGAATTTCAGGAGTATTGTTCTGCTTTAGCAGACGAGGGAACAATGATGTTCCATTTGGAGGAAATGGCATGACACCAAACGATATTCTTTCCTACTGCCAGTCTAATTTGAAAGATGTTGTATTGGTAGAAAGTTGGGGAGAACGAGGGATTTTTTATAATCCAAACGGAGTTTTGAAACGGGGAGTATATGTTTTAACTGTTAAAGAAAAAGACGGTGATAATGATAAAGGCTCTATGTTGAACCGTGATAATGTATATCGTGTGAATGTCGGTTTAAGGAAACAGACCTTTATTAAAAAATTTGGGTATATTCCAGAGCGTCCGCCTGCTGGAAAAATCGTAAAAATGGATTATGATTTTACCGTTTTAGATACCATTATTCCCCACCCTGTCTACGCATGGATGAGCTGGGTATGTGTTTTAAATCCCTCTGATAAGACCTTTGAGGATTTCAAAGCAATGATACAAGAATCCTATGATTTTGCAAAAGAAAAATTCAACAGAAGAAAAAGTAAATAATGCAACAAAAGCATACAAGGAACACATCATGTATTCTTTCAATGGCTTTTGCAAAGGAGAGTCTATGAACAAAGACACCAGCAAGACCAGCCACACCACCGCCCTTCTGGATGTGAAGCCCGATCTTGTGAAGCGGATAGGAAATACCACCTTTGACATACATATCCATTTCAGCGAAACGAGCCGGGAAACGCTGCACACAGATATGGGAAATTATACGCTAAACAGCGGTGACGCTCTTGTTTTTGACTCGTCTGTCAAGCACACCTATATCAATGAGCAGGATGTAATGCTTACTTTTATGGTGGTAAATTTCTATCCCAATTAAAAAAGCGGGCGGTAATCGGAATTCTTAAGAGATTCGTCAGAAAATATTCGTTGACGCACTTGGACTACTATGATAGTCTATTGTTTAGACGGACTATCATGGTAGTCTGTCTTTTTCAAAAGGTGCGCACCTGTGAAGATAAAATAATAAAAAGAAAGGATTTATACCATGTTCCATCGTACAAAGAGAAACCTTACAGCTTCAGGAATCATGTGTCTTATGCTTATGGCTGCCGGACAGACTGCCTATGGAGCAGCGCCTGCCCCGCAGGTATCCACGGTTTGGGCCCAGGAAGTTCAGAACCCGGCGGAGGATCTTACTTTGGGAGGGCTTTTTGAACTTTATACCCCGGAAGAATACGAGGAATCCATCAACCAGATTAAAAAATATATGGGCGCAGACCATGCCGATGTCAAGGCCATGGAAGCGGACCTGGCCAAACTGAAGGCGGATAACGGAAAAGGTGAATTTGTCATTTACAAAGGCGCTTTTACCGTATCCACAGAAACTACCATCGTTGCCTTCAATCCGACGATTGTTATGAGGCCGGATCTGGTAAAAAGCGCAGAGGAACTGACAGCGGAAAACTATAAAAAGGATATTGAGGATGTAACAAAGCTTTTGGACCAGGCCGTAAAAGATAAGACCGTAACATCAGACCAAAAGGATTCTATCCTGAAAAAGATGAATGAAAACCTGGCGAAATTAAATTAGGGCGGCTGCCATATATGGGAAAGCAAAACGGGCGTATCGACTAACTGATGTGATACGTCCGTTTTGTTGTGTGGGTCATGCAAAAGTTCAATAAATTAAGCAGTCCTTATACATTATTTTTCCCAGAATGTCCATTTTACGGCATTTTGGAATCCTGTTTTTTGATAAAATCTGCCGGAACCGCCTGTCATATGTGTTGCGCCTAATGCTTTGGTTTTCCGATACATTTCAGATAATGCCGCCGCCGCAAGACCTTTATGCCGGTATTCAGGAATGGTGCAGAGAGGTTCCATGTATGCCAGGCGATTTTCAGGTGTCCACCACATCCCTGCATAGCAGGCATATTCTCCCGACTCATCTGCAATAATCACATCCAGTTCCGGCGTTGCGTGCGGCGCGGTGCTCAGTATATAATTGTGCTGCTCATACTGATGATTCCACGGACCTTCACACTGCTCATGGTCAAAACCTTTAAAACAGCATTTGCCCACGTTTGTCCTGTCAATGTCCTGGGGGTTTACAAAGTGAAAACCTTCCGGCAGCGGAAAATCCAATTCATCTGTATAATCATACTGCATATCCCAACGCTCGTACTTCTTATGGTATCCCATCTGTTGTGCATAACACATCAATGCATCCTGTCCGCCGAAGAAAATAAATTGAATGCCTTCTTTGTTTGTAAACATATTTTCATCAGCGTATTGCACCATTTCGGATGCCAGCTTTTCATATCCGGGTTTCAGGCAGAAATAAATGTCTGTCACCGGATTTTCATAAAAGCAGAACGCCACGATTTCTCCATTGCATTCCCAGATGCGGTTTTTGTAAGAATAGGAGATATCCATCCAGTAAGAAAATGATGCGTATGCGTATTCAAAAAAAGGGGCTGGTACACCATTTCTCCAGTCCCTCTCATAAATTTCAAGCAAAAACTGATAGATTCTTTCGCAGTCTGCTAAAATACGAAATGGCCTTTGTGTAATACTCTTCCTGCCTTTATGTACATTCAAAGTCTGGGTCCTCCTTTGCTACTTTATTAAACAAAATTAACCACCCTATTAGTTTAGGTGATTGCTTAAAAGGCTATCTTCTTTTCTGCATAATCCCCATCTGTACAAGATTTCAATTTCTTGTTCTGCATAAATTACCGATAAACTGAAAGTTATCGACTTGTTTTTGATAGCCTATTCTGCAAAAAGGTAACAGCAGCTTCTTGTACTTCTTCTCTTAATTCGCCCTGTGTAGGTTTTTTTGCAATCCTCTGTATATCTGAGAGAATACAATTTATGCTCTTATCAGAAAAAAGAGGTGCCAGACAGGTAATAATCCAATACTTCCATATTTCGTCTTTTTCATGTGGACTTAAAACTCTATGAATTAAAGGGGTCAGAGCTGATTGGTGTAAAGCCAGCACCGGCAAAATATCACCAGCAACAGGCCAATTACAGTCCTGTATCCACTCCAAAAGAGAGGGTAATATCGGCTCAATCTCATTGTCAGTGAGGTGTTTTAGCCTCTCTATATTGGAACTATCAAATTTATTTTTTGGCACCAAGTCGTAAATATCTGTCATATTAGTTCTTCATCTCCATCTCAACTTAACGATTTGTCGTCTTTACCTGATAGCATTAAGACGCACTAAATTATTATTTGTTATGTAAGCAAATTGCAAATTAGCTTATTAAACCTGTCGCTTTCGTTCCATTGAGGAAAGTGACAGGATTCCTCAAACCAATAAACCTGTTTTTCTGTTTCAATCCGGTCGAAGTATTCCTTCGCAAGAGCAGAGGATACATGGTTGTCATATCTTCCCTCGATAAATATGATTGGAGCACCATATTGTGTTTGGGCTTCAAAGTTTGTTTGCATGACTTCCTGCCACAAATATTGTATGGCTTGCAGACTGCCCCTCTGGCGCCGAATCAAATCGGCGAGTGTGTAATATCGAGAGAGCAAAAAGGGAATGGCTAAATTATTATACTCTTTCAATAATTCCGCTTTTCTCTATTTTATTCCAACGTTTGAATACAATTATTTCCGCATCAGTTCCATAGCCGCTGTACTCAGATACCATGAGATATTTCTCATCAGCGATAATTCCATAACATCTGTCGCTGTCCTTTTTATGAAGCTGATTCCCTAAATAAATCCTGTTATCATCCCAAAACTTTACGGTCTGGCCGTTTGGAAGGGTATATTCAATGTTCGCAAAGGAACCTTTCAGCGCATTCAGCTCTGTTACTTCTTCCATATCTGGAATCTGCAGCGTATTGAAGGCCACAATCAGCTTTTCTTTTAATTCGCTTAACGATGTTTTCCCTTTTTTACAGCACTGTGCAACAAGGCATTCTGCCCCAAAAGGCTGCCCTTCTGTTGCTGCACATCCGTTACAAGTGCTGCATAATTCACAGTTCGTACAATCAATTCCGCAGATAGATTTCATTCTGTTTTCCTCCTCAAATTCTCTTTTTTACAGCTTCCTTATGGGAAAAAATATATACCCTTTCCCGGTCTGTGGACAGGTAAAATCATGGACTGCGCCCGCCAAGGCAATACCATTGCCCTTCATATATTGGATTACTTCTGAAAAGGTATTATCATTTTCACGTTCCACATAAATATACTCATAGCCGGGTATCACCCACTTTGTCCAGCCATCGGGGGCTTTTGCATCCTCATTACACTCTACCCCTGCAAGGTAAAGTCCTTTCTGAAAGCCCTCCCAGGGCTGGAAGGAACGGGAAAAGTCAGACATTGCGCCCCATATTCCGCTGATGTTCCCATCTTCATCTTTCTTTGCCAGATGTGCGATTTTTCCAAAATGGGAATTCGCCTCATCCCATAACTTCTGAATAAAGCCGGCTCCGTCCGTTGTCGCCCCTTCTTTTCCGATTACAACAAAGGATTCTTTTTCACATGTTTCGATTTTCATTGATTTGTTACTCCCTTCCCTTTATGTTTCATTTCATTCTAAAGGCTCGTTCTTTTTCTCGTTTTGGATATATTTATCATAGCGGCACTGCTCAATGACTGTGTGTCCCAGTAATGTAATTGCCCTTGCCGGACAGGAACTGATGCACCGGTAACACATGGTACAGTGTTTTCCGGCAGCCGCTTTTCCATTTTTCAGGGTAAGGTTGTCTGCCGGGCAGAGCCGGGTACAAAGCCCGCAGCCTGTACAGGCATTACTGATTTTTAATTGATCCGAGTAACTTTTGGTTTTGCTGTAGTACCACAAACGTTGGCAGAGTAATCCGGCGATTCGGTTATAAAGATGCAGGCCGTTTTTGGGATACCTGCCTTTCCTGATTTCCTCTGCGCATTTCTCAATCTTTCTGTCTGCTTTCCGGATGATTTCCCGGTTCTCCTGAAAGGTTTTTTTCAGCAGTTTTACATCACAGACAGAATCAGGCATACGGATATGGAAACCGCCAACGATTTTCGCGCCATACTTTTTGAGCAGCCGTGCCGAGCAGCCTGCGCCGTCTCCGCTGAACAATCCCATAGTGGCAACGCAAAGTATTTTTTTACCCTTCCAAAGATCCGGCTGGCTTTTGATAAAATCTTTTACCATGACAGGAACGTTTGAAAAC
>BLLT01000094.1 GCA_011958945.1 Lachnospiraceae bacterium
CTGCTAACCGCGCAGCAAGTGCGCAGTTGCAGGCTGAACTGTTACCCCTATTTTCATCCGTTCCACAAACACCTTGACACCTATCACCCAATATTGTAATATTTCATATAAGCCGCCTTAGGAATTGTTAAAGTATGAATCTTTAGCAGCTCCTTATCCCGGCAAATAGTACATAAGGAGTGATTAAATTTTGGATACCACTGGTGTCATACAACTGATTGTAATTTTTGTTTTAATTGGATTATCCGCCTTTTTTTCTTCTGCGGAAACCGCTTTTACCACCGTGAACCGGGTGCGTATGAAGACGCTGGCCGATGAAGGAAATTCCCGCGCCGCCGCTGCCTTGACCGTGTTGGATCATTACAGCAAAATGCTCAGTACCATCCTTATCGGTAATAATATTGTCAATCTGTCCGCCTCCTCCCTCACCACTATCCTGGCAACAAAGGCGTTTGGGAGTTATGCAGTAGGGATTGCTACCGGTATTCTGACTCTCGTCATACTCATTTTCGGAGAAATCATTCCGAAAAACACTGCTATGATTTATTCGGATAAAATTTCCCTGATTTACGCTAAAATAATACTTTTCCTAATGAAAATTTTTACCCCTGTGGTAATCATTATAGACAAATTGTCTGCCGGCATTTCCAAACTCCTTCATATTGATATGAGCAAGAAAGAAAGCCTTATGACGGAAAATGAGTTGAAAACCTATGTGGATGTCAGCCATGAAGACGGTGTCATCGAGTCCGAAGAAAGGGAAATGATTTATAACGTATTCGATTTCAGCGATGCTGTGGCGAAAGATATTATGATTCCCCGCATCGACATGGTCAGCGTCAGCCTGGATGCCGGATATGATGATGTCCTGGATGTCTTCAAGCAGTATATGTACACCCGCCTTCCTGTCTATGATGAGGATAAGGATAATATTGTAGGACTGATTAATATTAAAGACTTTATCCTGGTATCCTGCAAAGAGGATTTTCATGTAAAAAATATCCTGCGGGAAGCTTATTACACTTATGAGTATAAGAAGACAGCCGATTTAATGATTGAAATGCGGGAAATTACCGCCAATGTAGCCTTTGTATTGAACGAATACGGCGCTACGGCCGGCATGATTACCCTGGAGGATTTGCTGGAAGAAATTGTAGGCGAAATCCGGGATGAGTATGATGCGGATGAAGAGGAATTGATTCAGCAGATAGACGATTACTCTTATCTGGTGGAAGGGGGCATGAAGCTGGATGATATTAACGATGCTTTAAATATTTCCCTGGATTCCGAAGACTATGATTCCATTGGCGGCCTTATCATCGAGCATTTGGACCGCCTGCCGGAAGAAGGGGAGACTATTTCCACGGAAAATGGTATCACCCTACAGGTAAAAGAAATAAGCCAGAACCGCATTATCAAAGTGCTGATGACTTTGCCCAAAGATACTTCCGAGGAAGTTGAAGGGGAAAATACAGCCGAGGGCAACGATGCGCCTTCCGCTGCCGAAAGTCAATAACCCCGCCGCAAATAGCGGGGGCATCCACCCCCGCAGCACACGGCAAGGAATCGAAATGCATCCTTATACCAATTCAAGAATATCCAAAGGGTCATCGGCAAACACTTTGCCGCCGGCCCTTTTCTGTTCTTCTTTTGTGCGGAATCCCCATGTAACGCAGATGCAGTCCATCCCTGTATTGGCTGCCGTGGCAATATCTACTTCCGAATCCCCTACATATACTGCCTTTTCCTTACTGCTTCCCAACGCCCGCAAAGCCTCTATCACCGTATCAGGCGCCGGTTTCTTACGTATCCCTTCCTTTTCCCCGATGGCCACCTCCACATAATCCTGGAAATACAGCTTTTTCAGTTCCTGTACAGCCCCGTAAAATTTATTGGATACAATCGCCATCTTATATCCCCTTTTATTAAGTTCTGCCAGCAGTTCCGGCACATGGCAATACGGTCTCGTTTTGTCATTGCAGTGCAATGCATAATGCTCTTTATAATCACTGCTCACTTTGTCAAAAACCGGACTTTCCTCCCCGCCCGGTATCACCAGTTCCATCAGCCGCTTGGCCCCGTTCCCCACAGAGCGCCTGATTTCATCCAGAGAACGCTCGGGCAGCCCTGCTTCCCCAAGGGCATAATTTACACTGTCCTTCAAATCTTCCAATGTATCCAGCAAAGTTCCGTCTAAATCAAAAATTATAGTCTCGTATTTTTTCATCGCAATCTCCCTTTCCTCTTAATGCCCATGCCTTTCCTCAGCCTGCCAATTGGGTCTGCAGGCACTACCCATACATTTTTTTCATCCGCTTCCTCACTACTGCATAGCATATCACATGCACCGCAAAAGTAATCGCCCAAGAAACCGGGTAAGAAATATACAGGCATAATAATGTACGTTCCCATTGGAATATCGTCATCACCCAAAGCACCCGCAAACCGCATGCCCCTATCAGCGATACTATCATAGGCATCACCGAATAGCCCAGCCCCCTAATAGCGCCCACCATAGTATCCATCATTCCGCAAAGGCAGTAAAAAGTGCAGATAATACCCAGCCTTACCATTCCATATCCAATCACTTCCCCATCCGAAGAATATAGCCTTAAAATATACCTTCCGAAAAAGGCCGCACCGTTCCCGAAAACCAGTCCAACCACCATTACAATAGCCAGGCACTGGAACAGCACCTTATTGATTCTGTCAAACTGCTTGCCGCCAAGGTTCTGGCCCGTAAAGCTGACCGCTGTCTGGTGCATGGCATTCATTGCGGTATAGACAAATCCTTCTATGTTGGAAGCGGCTGTATTCCCCGCCATCACCAAAGAACCAAAAGAATTCACGGAAGACTGTATCAGCACATTGGAGACGGAAAAAATTGCCCCCTGCATCCCTGCAGGCAGCCCTATCCTTACAATTCGAAACAGTTTATCCTTATGAATCTTAAGCCGCCCCGGCATCAGCTGGAAGCAGCCCTCGGTTTTCATCAGGCACACAACGATGCACCCCGCAGAAATACATTGGGATATAATCGTAGCAAGGGCCACTCCCGCTACATCCATTTGCAGCGTTATGACGAAAAGTAAATTCAACACCACATTCACTACGCCCGCCGCCGTCAAATAATACAACGGCCTCTTCGTATCCCCTATCGCCCTTAAAATAGAACTCCCAAAATTATATAAGAGCATCACCGGCATACCTATAAAATAAATCCTCATATATAAGGCCGCCTTATCCAACACGTCTTCCGGTGTTCCCATCAATTCCAGCAGCGGCTTCGCCAGCCCTGCCCCCAGCGCCGTCAGTATGATGCCGCAGACAACGCTAAGCAGCACGGAGGTATGCACTGTATCGCTTACTTCCTTTTCCTGCCCCGCCCCATAATAATGGGCGATCAGCACATTCGTTCCCACCGACAGGCCGATAAAAACATTGGTCAGCATATTGATTAAAGAACTGGTAGACCCCACCGCCGCAAGGGACTGGCTGCCCGCGAATCTGCCCACCACCACCACATCCGCCGCATTAAACAAAAGCTGGAGCACGCCCGATAACATTAGCGGTACTGAAAATAACAGGATTTTCCCAAACAGAGGACCATGACACATATCGATTTCATAAGACTTTTTCTTTTGCCCGCTCTTCATTTCTCCTCATTTCTGCGCTTTCTTTAAGCACGATGCTCTCTATGCAACTGTTCAGCCAAGCCCAAACTGTTACTTTTCTCCATCTCTAACGATTATATTCCACCCTTAATTTTTTGTAAAGCATGGAGAGGGTAATTTTATTGAAATCAATTTTCCCGTTAGAAACTATGGGATTCTGCATTGAAAAATTCATCGGATAATGATAAAATATTATACAAAAATATACTACTAAGGAAAGCAGCCATGAAAATAGTAAAGAAAATTTTTTACACAATATTTGGCCTTTTAATGGCAACCACCCTGGCCCTCATCGGGGTGATTCTTTATGCGGAATTTACCGGACATCGTTTTTCTATGGACAAACATACCTCCCTCGGAAACTCTTCAGATGAGGAATCCCGCCTTGCCTATGATGAAAACGGCAACCTGGCGGAACTGCCGGGTTCTGCGGATGTTCCATCCGAACAGGCCGCTGCAGGGCAGATACCTCCGGATTCTTCTGCAAATATCAGCTCAGCTGACCCTTCGGCAGTTCCCCCTGACAGCCAGGCGATTGCTTCTGCCGAATCGGCAAATCCTGATGCTGGCCAGGCGGGCATGGACGTATCTGCCGGCAATTCTGAGGCAGCCCCCAATCCCGCTGATTCTGCCGCGGCTGCCGATGCACCAACGGGAGAAGAAGCCACTCCAAGCGGAGGGGGCGATACAAGTGGATCTTCCCCTGCTAACCCGGAGGACGAAACCGAACGTTCCTATATTATGGATACCGGCTCCG
Organism: Lachnospiraceae bacterium; assembly: GCA_011958945.1. GTDB lineage: Bacteria > Bacillota > Clostridia > Lachnospirales > Lachnospiraceae > Kineothrix. The sequence goes on from BLLT01000094.1 coordinate 4,432, forward strand.
GCCTTTTCCACACTGACACCTGCACCGATGCCGCCGCTATCGCCGTAGACCGGCGCACGGAACGTACTACAACAAGGACCAAGATTCTTGATGCAGGCTATCAGCCTTGCCCAAGCTGTAATCCATAGTGTTCAATAAAGTCAAAATCCAGTAATCCGGCCTATTTAAAGTTGCCTTACGGCAAAAGGCCGGATTCTTTTGTTTTGTTTGATATTTTCCAAATATCATGGTATACCATACAATAAAGTAACGACGATTCCGCATTGGTTTCCAACTATGTGCAGCATATTATCGGCTCGTTCCTACTTTCCATTGCAATCTGATTGACCTGCTGCTTGGGCGTGTTGAATTATTCTGATAATTTTTTTATGCGCAGACCCGTACAGAAGAAATATGCCGCTAGTGTGGCGAGTAGGGAAGACGGCTCTTCCCTACCCGATTACAAACATACACCAATTTCCCATTTTTTCATAAAATAAAATTAAAATAAAACAATCTAAGGTGATATTTATGGCATATACCGTTGTTCTGGACGCCGGTCACGGCGGAGCCAATCCAGGCGCCACCTACAATGGCCGCCAGGAAAAAACAGATGCCCTCAACCTCACTCTCGCGGTTGGCCGACTGTTAGAAAATGCCGGGGTCAATGTAGTCTATACAAGGACCTCCGACATATATGACAGCCCTGCCCGCAAAGCAGAAAAAGGCAACGAAGCCGGGGCCGATTATTTCATATCCATCCACCGCAATTCCAGCGTTTATCCAAACCAATATACAGGAATCGAATCCCTCGTATACAACCGCTATGGCGAGGCCGCCCGCATGGCCGAGGCTATCAATGAAAACCTGCAGGCCATCGGTTTTATCAATCATGGGGTCAATGAACGAACCAACCTGGTAGTCCTAAACCGCACCCAAATGCCCGCCATACTAATAGAAGCCGGTTTCATCAACAATGACAGCGACAACGCCCTCTTCGACAACCGCTTTCAGGAAATAGCCCAGGCCATTGCCGACGGGATATTAGACAGCCTGCCATAACCCGAACTACACGGGAAAGGAAGGATGTATCATACAGATGCAGTTTAATAGCTTTCATGCCTACCTTTCCCATATTTCCCACATAAGAATACCATTGCATAAACCGTTTCCCATCAATAGTCTTTCTGCAGCCCTCCTAACATAGATTATTTCGTTGCCTATTCCTTTCCCTGTGCAAAAAAGGTCTCACTATCCATAAACTGTAAACAGATATCCCGAACATCAAGATTGAGATATCCTGATGCAATCGCCTCTAACTTGTCCTGTTCATTCGCATCAGCGATTCCATTTTTGCTGACAACCATAATATTCGCTGAGACAATCTCATTATCAGAATCCTCCAAAGCTACCCAAACCCCGACAATATTTTCTTTATCATAATCATATAATGCCTGCATCACTTCTATTTCTTTCTCATCCTTTTGCCGCTGTATAGGGGTTTGGTCTTCATATGTCATCAAACCTCCACTCTCTGATTCCGCTGCCCCCTTTGCTATACCGAGACAAAATGTGCCACAAGTAATTATAACAAGTAATATACAGGATAAATAAATAGCTCCTTTTGAAAAACCTTTGTGTTTCATAATAGCATCCAATCTTTCTTTCAGGCTCTTTTTGTCTTCACACATCGTTATCAAAACGGGGGGCTTTCTTATTGAATCAGCAGCAACCTCAATTAATGTGTCGCCATAACACTGCCTTCCGTCATTGTTCAATTTCTTTATAACGGATTCGTCACAAGCTAATTCACATGCTTTGTCAATCTCCCGGCGAACAAAATATGTAACCGGATTAAACCAATGAAGTGCACCAACAAGAATTAACAACCATTTAATAACAATATCATATTTCCTCAGATGCGTCATTTCGTGCAAAAGAATACTTTGAAGTTTTGTATCCTCATACTTTTTATAAGGTAAAATGATTTTAGGGCAAAACACACCAATCAAAATGGGAATTGATACTATTGAATTTTTATATAACCGGGGAGTACTTTTATATCCTGACAGTTCATTCAGCAGCTCCATTTCCTGTTTGTCCGCATTTATACTATATTTTTTGAGTTTTTGAACATACAACACATAGCCTATAATATGAAAGCCAAGAAACACAATCACTCCGGACTGCCAGAAAATAAATAGTACTGTTGCCACATTTGGAAAACGTGCAATAGTTTGTAAGATGCCCTGCCCCTCCCCCATCTGCTGCACTAATGGAAAATTAACAGGTTTGTCAAACGCCATATCTGCAATCCATTGGGCAATATCCTGCATTGATTTTATTGGCATTGTACGATTGCTTAAGACAGGCATCGCAACGATTTGGGATAACGGCAACAGGAAAGCCATTATCACCGGAAACCACATGTAATATTGAAATGATTTCGGCAATTTATCTTTTATAATAGGCTTTATGGCAAATAAAAAGGCTGATACTATAGTTCCAGTAAATGTCATTGTAAGAATAGACTTAACAATTTCTATAAAGCATCCTTCCATAACATTCATTTAATTATCCTCCATTCGGAAATACATTTTCAGCTCATCAATATCAGCTTCTGTAAGTTTCCCGCTTCTGCAAAGGGCTGCAACAAAATTCTTTGCACTGCCCTCAAAAAGCTTATCTATAAAACTCTTTTCTTTGAATTGAATATAATCCTCTTTTGAGATATTCGGCGTATAATAATGAACTTCTCTTTCCTGAATCGAAACAGCCCCTTTTTTCACCAGCCTTCTTATAAGCGTTGCGATGGTAGATTTCTCCCACCCCATTTTACTATTCAACTCAGTACGTACATCACTAAACGATACCGGCCGTTCCTCCCTCCAAAGTATCCGCATAACCTCAAATTCAGCATCCGAAATCTTATAGTTATTTGAGTCCATTCTTATAACCTCCCATATTCATTTTACACTTGTAACACAATTCCATTTTACGTTATCCAATCTCTTTTGTCAACATAAAACATTAGAATTTAACAAAAGAATAATTATACAAACTTTCCTATAAAAAAAGAATTAGCCAAATGACTAACCCCAAAGCACTACACATCCCTTCTTAACATCCCCCCCCGGAAAAGAGTAAGTCCGGCGTCAGCATATCCTCTTTGCGTGTTTGCTCTGTTTTGGAAGGAAGATTTTCTTAGCAGAAGCAAACAACCCAGGGAAAAATCGCCATGGATGGCGATTTTAGGAATCACGGGGCAAGGATGCCCCTTGATTCCGGCCCGGGCGGCCGCCGATTCCCTTCCCCTTCTGCTTAGAAAATCCCCTTCCAAAACAGAGCAAACACGCAAAGAGGATATGCTGACGCCGGACGCAGCTTCTCCCCCTCACCCTCTGGCCCGGAACCTCCCCTCCAAACTCCTATCCTTCGCCAAAGTGCTATATTCCCCCATCCTATTATAAGAATCCAGCAGGAAACTGCTATCCCCCTGGCTCAAATCCGTATTATTCTCCAGAAGTTCCTCTTCCTCCCTCTTTTTTCTGCCCAGAAACCGCTTTGCCCTATCCGCCGTTTCCCCGAATTTGTGCAAAAACTTCCGGATTCCCCCCTGCCCCTTTTCCATTCCTCCACTGATGGGGCCATCCACCTGATTGACCCTTCTTCTGGCCGCATCCAGGCTCTCTTCCCGCTTTGCTTCAGGCTTTATCATAGCGGTGGATAAAACGGCAGCGGACATGTTTCCTTCCGTTCCAACAAAAACTCCATTTTCCCCTTTATTCCCCTCTATCGCCGGCGGAATGCCTTTCCCCTCTCCCGCCGAAGACTTACTCTCCGCCGAAGCTGTATCCCGTCCGTCTTCCTCGCCCAATCTTGCCCAGAAACCCGAAGCCCGGGAAATCAATCCCCTAAATCTGTCTGCAAAAAAATCCCGTAAAGAAAAACTTTCCTTCCGGGGCTGAGGCTGCACTCCGGCTGCTTTCATCCCCCCGGCGCCGGAAGCCATACTCCCTTTAGGCATCCCCTCAGTGGTTTCATGCAGACATTTTGTTATTTCGTGCCTGTGTACATGGGAAGGCTGCTCATTACGGTACTGTCTGTACATATTGGTTTGCTCATACATGTGGTCATGTCCATTGGTTCGGATATGACCGTTCATATAGGATGACCCATCGGTACGGGCATGCTCGCTCATGCGGGATGCTCCGTCGGAACGTGCATACCCACGATAACCATCGGACGATATATTGCGGTTTTCGATCATAAGTAAATCTCCTCTTTATCCTTTGCATAACCGATATCAATATATGCGCTATGCTCCTTTAGCATCGACAGCCCCGTCACCGCATTCTCTTCTTCCCCCACCGGAACTCCCAGCTTCCTCTTGTCTTTTGTCACCAACATCAGGAAATGTATCTGCACACCGCCCCGCGCCTGCCTGCCCTTGATTTCCTCCAGCCAGCGGTATGCCCAGACAATATCTTCATATGCTATATACATCCATTTACGAATTCCGGGATAATACAGATAATATTTGCCATACCGTATATTCCCTACTTTTTTTGCCATATTAAAATCCCTTCGGATGGCCCGCTCTTCCCGCTGTCTCCCAAGTACATTCTCAAATCCATGAATACCTTTCATCATTTCCCCATTTCCGCGTTGCCACTATCTATTCGGCCAAACAGCTTCCCATTCTCTTTACGGGCTAGTACACTGTATCGAAATTCCTAGTTCAAAAGGCAGATGCTGAATTCACCGTTATTTCTGCAATGCAGTACCAGCGTACTGACCTGTTCCTAATTCGCCCGAATGCCAGGCGGTCAGCACACACGGCCCATTGCCCTCGGGAATAAATATTTCCTCTCTTTGTATATCGACTATTTTCCCATAACTGCACACCGACATACTATATTTATTTTCCTTATCTCTTTCCTCATAGCTTCTAAAATAAGCGCCGCTGTCCGCATCCTCCCTTTTGCTGATTCTGCCCCGGCCCAGAATACCGCCCTCCCTCTCCGGCAAAAAGGCTCCCCCCCTTCCGTCCTGGGATACCTCTATCACCGATGCGTCCAATCCCTGCCTCATCCCCTCGCCGGTCAGTTTCATATAGGCTTCCTTCACCGTCCACATGCAGTAAAAGGCCTCGTCCGAATTCATACCCCCATTTGTCATTTTTTCTAACAGTTCCTTGTCCTCCCTGGAGAAAAAACGGCGCACGATATCCCCCTGCCTTTTACGCTGCATCTGTATATCAATCCCTATCTCTTCATCCGAAAAAGCGCACACTACATAATTTCCCGAATGGGAAAGGTTGAAATGCAATTCCCTTTCCCCCCGCAAATAAGGTTTTCCATACTCTGAAAATGCATATGACAAAGAAAGCGGCGCAGATTCCTTCTGCAAACCGCTCTCCTCCCGCATCCAATCCTTTGCTCCTGCCTGAATTAAAAATCCAGCCAGAAGGCTTCTTCTTTTATCTCCCAGATTCCTGCATTGGGTTACTTTCCGTCTCCGCATCTCGTCCAGGAATATCATATTTTTCTCAACTGCCTCTTCGTCAGGCACCTGGGCAATATCCGCCCTATAAATTTTTATCATTATTTTCCATGTCCTTATTCAGACATCTCTAAAATTCCAATCCCCAATTCCGTAAGCTGTACCTCATCCACCACATCCGGCGCATTGGTAAGCAGACAGGAAGCATCTTTTATTTTAGGGAATGCCATTACATCACGGATACTGTCCCCGTGCACCAGCAGCATCACCAGCCGGTCCAGGCCGTAAGCCAGCCCTGCATGAGGGGGAACCCCGTATTTAAATGCGTTCAGCAAAAAGCCGAAGCGGTTATAAGCATCTTCTTTTTCAAAGCCCAATACCTCAAACATTTTTTCCTGTATATCGTTCTGGAAAATACGGACAGAGCCGCCTCCCAGTTCCACGCCGTTGAGCACAATATCATATGCCTTCGCCCGCACCCTTCCCGGGTCAGAGTCCAGATATTCCAAATCCTCGTCCATAGGCATGGTAAAAGGATGGTGCATGGCCACGAAACGGTTTTCCTCTTCGCTCCACTCCAGCAGAGGGAATTCCGTTACCCATAAGAACTGGAACTTGTTTTCATCAATCAGCCCCATCTGCCTGCCCAGTTCCAGACGCAGCGCCCCTAAAACGCTCCATACAATGGAATTTTTATCCGCGGCAAACAGCAGCAAATCGCCCTTTTCCCCGCCCATAGCCAAAACCAGCGCTTCCAGCTGTTCCTCCGTCATAAACTTTGCAAAGGAGGATTTGTAGCTGCCATCCTCTCCGATGCTCAGATAGGCCAGCCCTTTGGCCCCATAGCCTTTAGCCATGTCCACCAACGCATCGATTTTCTTTCTGGGCATAGTGCCCTGCCCTTTTGCATTAATCCCCCGTACAGAACCCCCGTTTTCCAAAGCGGAAGTAAATACGCCAAAGCCGCAGCCCTTTACCGTCTCCGATACATCGGACAGTTCCATGCCGAAACGGGTATCCGGCTTATCGGAGCCATAGCGGTTCATGGCGTCAATCCATTTGATGCGGGGCAGTGGAAGCTCTACTTCCAGGCCAATGGCTTCCCTGCAGACGAACTGTATCAGCCTTTCGTTCACATCAATGACATCTTCCACATCCACAAACGAAAGTTCCATATCCACCTGGGTAAATTCCGGCTGCCTGTCCGCCCGCAAATCCTCATCCCTAAAGCACTTGGCTATCTGGAAATAACGGTCATAGCCGGAGCACATGAGAAGCTGCTTAAAAAGCTGAGGGGACTGGGGCAGTCCATAAAAAGTTCCCGGATGTACACGGCTTGGTACAAGATAATCCCTGGCTCCCTCCGGCGTAGATTTCCCTAATATGGGAGTCTCTATCTCCAAAAATCCTTCCTCTGTCAAAAATTTGCGGATATTGGCCGTAATAGCGCTGCGCAGCATCAGGTTTCTCTGCAAATCCGGTCTGCGCAAATCCAAATAGCGATATTTTAACCGCAGTTCTTCTTTTGTTTTGGAATCCGGCTCAATGGGGAAAGGGGGTGTCTCCGCTTCCGACAAAATCCGCGTTTCTTTCGCCCGGATTTCGATATCCCCGGTGGCAAGGTTCTCGTTCACTGCCCCTGCCCTTTTTTCCACTCTTCCTACTACCGCCACTACAAATTCGCTTCTCATCTTTTCTGCTTTTGCGAAATTATCGCCGCCGCAGTCGCTTTCCTCAAAAATAATCTGAAGCAGCCCCGAACGGTCTCGCAAATCCACAAAAATAATTCCGCCCTTATTCCTCTGCTTCTGCACCCATCCCATTACGGTCACCGTCTCACCTACGTTGGACGCAGACAGTTCCCCACAACGGTGTGTCCTCTTTAAGCCTTTCATTGCTTCTGCCATAATAATATTCTCCTCACAATCTTCCTGTATTCTTTCTTCATTCTTTCTTCATTCTTTCCTCACGGCGTCCGCCACCATCAACCAAATGACATCACCTCACTGCTTCAACGGATTCTTATAAAATTCCCTAAATTCCATATAGCCTTCCCGATTCAGCTGTTCCTTCTGGAATTTCTTATTCTTATTCATCCTGGCCACCAGCACCTGGGTACCTTCCCCACGCTCTTCCTGTGCCTGGGCAATAATTTTGCAAAGTTCTTCCGTAGCTATGCCTTTTTCAATCAAATAGGCCACCTTTTTGTTCTCACCCGGAATTTGGAAGCCATTTTCCATCATAATCAGGATAATCCTTTCAAACCCGATGGAAAAACCGCAGGCCGGTACGTCCTTGCCGGTGAACCTTCCTACCATTTTATCATACCGCCCGCCGCCGCCGCAGCTGCCGCCGAATTCCGGCATGGCAATTTCAAAAATCGTTCCCGTATAATAGGACATCCCTCGAACCAGGGTGGCATCGAACACAATCTCGAATTCGGAAGCTTTCGTAGCCTTCACGCTGGCAATAATCTCTTCCAGGCTCTGGGTTACTTCCCCGTCCAATACATCCCCCAGCTCTTTTGCCAGATAAGCCAGTCCATTCTCCGCTTCTTCCATCCCCTGGAACAGTTTCAGATATTTTTCAATGCTCTCCGGCTCAAAACCGCTTTCCTTTAACTCTGCGGCCACACCATCCAAGCCAATTTTATCCATCTTATCCAAAATGATAAACACATTATCGTAAGACTCCTCCGGGAAACCGCTGTATGCGGCCATCGCCTTCAAAATCCTTCTTTCATTAATACGTATCTGGAAATTTTTAAATCCCAGCCTGCCTAACGTAGTGGTAGTGGCCAGAATCAATTCTATCTCTGCCAGGTTGGTGGGCTCGCCTAAAATATCAATATCACACTGCATAAACTGGCGGTAACGCCCTTTCTGAGGCCTGTCCGCCCGCCAAACATTCCCCATCTGCAAAGCCTTAAAAGGCGAGGGGAGTTCGTTTGCATGATTGGAGTAATAGCGCACAAGGGGCACTGTCAAATCATACCGCATGCCGCTGTCCACCAGGTCTTCCTCTCCTTTGGCATTCTCCAGGTTCAGCTTTTCGCCCCGTTTCAGTATTTTAAAAATAAGCTTTTCATTCTCTCCGCCCTGTTTGCTGCTCAAATTGGCTATGTTCTCCACACAGGGGGTCTCTATGGAAGTAAATCCGAATTTCCCATAGGTCTCTTTAATAACCCCTATTACATAATCCCTAAGCTGCATTTCCACAGGCAAAATATCTTTCATGCCGGTCACCGGCTTCTTGCTAAGCGCCATACTCTGTTCTCCTATTCCAGTTCCATTACGGTTTTCTCACCTATTAGTCGATTTTACACCGTTTTTTTAGGTTTTTCAACTCCTAAAATGATTTCCACATGGAAATCCATTTCCTCACTGTTCCAACATCTTTCCCGATTTTAGATGCTATGCTGGAATAGTTCAATATTTCACCGGTCCCGGCAGCAGTGGCAGTCAGAAGTTACCTGAAAATGTTTAAGCCCTGTACTGCCGCCAACTCCCGGACATCCCTCTCCATATAAGTCTTCATGTAAGCAGCATAGAACGCATTCCATTCTTTTTTCCTTATCCTGCATTTCCGGATATCCGCCCCTATGAATCATTTCCCAGATATTTTCCGGCTTTTTTGCAATCTTTCTCCGCTCCGCAACATATTCCAGTGTTGGAAAAAATGCCGCTGAAATGAATCTCCCATGCATTTGCGCATGGACAGCCCTGAAAGTTCTACAATACCAATTCTTCCGGATAAAGAATCCGAAGCATTTTGCATCAGATGAAATGACTGAGAGCCCGATAGGCAAAACAGCCCCTTTCCTCACTTTCATCGCATCGAATTTTAATATAACGAAGTAATTCTTTTGCCCTTTGCATTTCATCAATTGTTACCGGAGGAGAATTTAACTCCAAAAACAGATTACCTGTCCCCTGGCCTGCTGCTCCAAAAAAGGGGCATCCAAAGATACATATTTCCTGTCCGGAAATGTCCTTTTTAATCAAATGGGGCTGTCTATTTCCCGACAGCCCCTTTGATACTATTCACAAGCAATGTCATTAAGTTAAGCTGATTG